>JAIEPP010000331.1 GCA_019748335.1 Xanthobacteraceae bacterium | reverse complement strand
TTGAACCGGCAGGATTCAGGTTGCATCGATGAGTGAGAGGCCGCCCATTTCACCACGGAGCCCGCGCGCTGCGTTGGAGCCCGAGCAGGTGCCGCCGCCGCCGAAGCGGTCGGAGCGCGCCCGCAATCCTTTCGTCGTGATCGGCAATGCCATCATCACCATCCTGATCATCCTGATGATCGGGGCCGGAACCACCTACTATTACGGCAGGCAGATCCTGGAGACGCCGGGCCCACTCAAGGAAGACAAGGTCGTCAACATTCCCTCGCGCGCCGGCAAGCGCGATATCGCCGATGCGTTGCAGCGCGAGGGCGTGATCAACGTCAATCCGTGGCTGTTCATCGGCGGCGTGTTTGCGCTGAAGGCGAGTTCCGATCTCAAGCCCGGCGAATACGAATTCAGGAAGAATGCCAGCCTGCGCGACGTCATCGCCACCATCGTCGAGGGCAAAGTGGTGCAGCACGCCGTCACCATTCCCGAGGGCCTGACTTCCGAACAGATCGTGGCGCGGCTCACCGACAGCGACATCTTCGCCGGAAGCGTGCGGGAAATCCCGCGTGAGGGTACGCTGCTGCCGGAAACCTACAAATTTCCGCGCGGCACCACGCGCGACCAGGTGATCCAGCGCATGCAGCAGACCCAGAAGCGGGTGCTGGCGGAGATCTGGGAACGCCGCAATCCGGAGGTTCCGATCAAGTCGCCGGAGGCGCTGATCACGTTGGCCTCGATCATCGAGAAGGAAACCGGCAAGGCTGACGAACGCAGCCGCGTCGCCGCTGTTTACGTCAACCGGCTACGCCAGAAGATGAAGTTGCAGTCCGATCCGACCATCATCTACGGCCTGGTTGGCGGCAAGGGCACGCTGGGGCGGCCGATCAGGCGCTCGGAAATCACGCAGCCGTCGCCGTACAACACCTATGTGATCGAAGGCTTGCCGCCGGGCCCGATCGCCAATCCCGGTCGCGCCTCGCTCGAGGCGGCCGCCAACCCGGCGCGCACCCGCGACCTGTTCTTCGTCGCCGACGGTACCGGCGGACACACCTTCACCGAAACCTACGACCAGCATCAGAAGAACGTCGTTAAGCTGCGGGCGATCGAAAAACAGATTCAGAACGACACGGTCGAGCCCGCCGATGACGTGCCGCCGCCGGCCGCGGCTGCCGGTGCGCCGTCCGCCGACACCAACCCGACAGCCACCACGGCAAAGCCGGTGGCGCCGAAGAAGCCTGCGCGTCCTGCGGCGCCTGCGGCGGCTCCCGCCCGCCAGGGCGCGGCGCAATCGATCACGACGCCGCCGGTGATTCAGCGCTGACGAACACGCGTCGAAGGTAAATCCGGAGCCTGATTGGCTATCGATCAGACCCCTGATGGAACGTAATTCCACTTTCGCAAAAATCGTTTTAAGGTCGCCGTGTTCCCGGCGAGTCTCATATCCCCGTCCCTCGGAGAGTATTACCTCATGGCGCTATCGAGCATGACCGGTTTTGCCCGGAGCCACGGCGCCAGCGGCCCCTATACGTTCGAATGGGAACTGAAATCGGTCAACGCCAAGGGCTTCGACCTGCGGCTGCGGTTACCGCCTGGATGGGATGAACTCGAGGCGTTGGCCAAGAAGCGTGCCGGCGAAGTGCTGTCGCGGGGCACGGTGTATGCCAACCTCAACGTCAAGCGCGCCAACGCGGTCTCGACGATACGCATCAACGAGGACGTGCTGTCCTCGATCGTCAAGGTCGCCGGGGTGCTCGCCGGCAAGATCGACGCGGTGGCGCCCAGCATCGACGGTCTCCTCGCCCTCAAGGGCGTCATCGAGGTCGTCGAACCCGAAAGCGACGAGGCGGAAGACAAGGCGGCAAAGGATGCCGCAGCTGCGTCGTTCGAGCAGGCGCTTGCCCAGCTGGTCGAAATGCGCCGGCGCGAGGGCGTGACGCTCGGACAGATCCTGATCCAGCGCATGGACGAGATCGAGAAACTGGCGAAGAAGGCCGAGGCCGCGCCCGGCCGCAAGCCCGAGGCGATCAAGGCGCGACTGGCCGAGCAGATCGCAGCGCTGCTGGAGACGTCCGAGCGTTTCGACCAGGATCGGCTCAATCAGGAAGCGATCATGATCGCGACCAGGGCCGATATCCGCGAAGAACTCGACCGCATTGCCTCGCATGTGGCGCAAGCCCGCGAAATGATCGGCAAGGGCGGACCGGTCGGACGACGGCTCGACTTTCTGGCGCAGGAGTTCAACCGCGAGGTCAACACCTGCTGCTCCAAGTCGAACGATCTGGAACTGACCCAGACCGGGCTCGAGATGAAGAACGTGGTCGAGCAGTTCCGCGAGCAGGTCCAGAATCTGGAGTGATCGATGACGGCTGGTGGTTTCGACCGGGTGGAACGCCGCGGATTGATGTTCGTGCTGTCGTCGCCGTCGGGCGCCGGCAAGACCACGCTGTCGCGGATGTTGCTCGAGCGCGAGCCGGGCCTGAAGATGTCCGTGTCAGCGACGACCCGTTCGATGCGGCCGGGCGAGGTCGAGGGACGCGATTATTTCTTCGTCGACAAGCCGAAATTCGAAAAGATGGTGGAGCAGGGCGAGCTGCTCGAATGGGCGACCGTATTCGATAATCTCTACGGGACGCCGCGCATGCCGGTCGAAGCGGCGCTGTCGGCTGGGCAGGATGTCTTGTTCGACATCGACTGGCAGGGCACGCAGCAGCTGCATCAGAAGGCGAGCGTGGATGTGGTCCGGGTGTTCATCCTGCCGCCGTCGGCCGCTGATCTGGAAAAGCGGCTCCATACCCGCGCGCAGGATTCCGACGACGTCATTCGCGGGCGCATGAGCCGGGCCGGCCATGAACTCAGCCACTGGGCGGAATACGACTACATCGTCGTCAACCAGAACGTAGACGATGCGTTCGCCGAAGTGCAGTCGATCCTCAAGGCCGAGCGGCTCAAGCGTGAGCGCCGTACCGGCCTGACCGAGTTCGTTCGGAGCTTGCAGCGCCAGCTTGAAAAATAGTCTTTCGCGCGCCGTCAGTGCTGCGCGCTGCGGGCCAGCCGCGACAGCATTTCCGTCACCCGGCGCTGCGGATCGTCAGGTGCGCGCGGATCCTGAGCCGCGTCGCGGCGCCACGCCGGAGCAGCTTGATCGGGAGCCATCGACGGCGACGGACGTCGGGCGTGCGACGGGCGTTTCGTATCGACCGAATCCCAGATCGCGCGGCGGTCGCGGCGAATCTCGAGCCGGCGCTTCCGCGCGCGTCGTCCGAAGCGGAACACCAGGCTTGCGGTGATCCCGGCCATCGCCAGCGCGCCGGCCATCACCAGAAACAGCATCTGCATCGACGCCGACTGCTTTGCCATCGATGAATCTGCCACGACAGCCGGCGCGACCGGCGGCGTCGCGGGCTGCAATGTCGGCTGGTTGGTCTCCGGCGGGCTGGCCGCCGGTTCGGCGGCGGCGAGCCGGAAGCCGCCGGACGAATTCATGCCTGTCGTATCAAGCCAGCGTGTCGGGGCTGTCGATGACGGCGCGGCGATGTCGGGCGCGATTGCGGCCGGGCGGTTCGGAATTCGGGCGATGGTCGCAGTGCCCGTTGTCTGTGGCTCGACGGGGACGCTCGATTCCGGTTCGGCGCGCGCTCGCGGCGGCGTCAGTTCGGCGTGCGCGTTCGAGATCGATTTGCGCACGGGACGCGGTTGCGGCGGAACGGGATCGGCGGCGGCCGCTGAAGCCTCCGCCGCGGCGGCTTCCGGCGACAAATCGACCGGCTGCTGCGGAGCCGCGCGCGCGGTCTTGTCGTTCGCGTCCTTGAGATACCAGCACTGGCGCCCGGTGCCGCGCTCGATCCGGTAACGCCAATGGCTGCCCGCGGGCGTCTTGTCCTTCGGCGCGGTGAGACAGCTGTCGGCGGCCGCTTCTTGGGCGTGAACGTCCGTCACGGTGGCGAGGTTGGCTCCGGCCAGAACGGCGGCGAACAAAGCCGTGAGGAAATTCACTGAACGGTTTGACATCGATATCCCCGTAATCACGCAACGCTAGGCGCCCCAAATCTCGTTAAAGACTTGGGTCGCAATGAGCCGCAATTCCGGAGCGGGGAGGGCTTAATTGGGGCTCGTCAGCCGCGCCACTGAGGCGGGCAGCAGCCGAAAAAAAGGCAGTCGGATCACTGTCTTGACACGGTCTAGCTTCGGGCGCACCTCTATCGAAGCGCCGGAACGGGCCGGAGACACTGCGGCTCGGAAAACGGCCGAGGCTATTTCAGGGAACGGCTGCCGTGCCGCCGCGGAACTGGCCGGACTGACATGACCGGAAAGGCTTTCTCCCGGAATCTTCTCGAACAAGGACCTGCCGGGCCTCGCGCCCCCGATTTCAATTGCTGTTGGCTGTTGTTCGGCCGAAGCATTCCCAAGGGCGTGGACCAAGGCTGCGGCTGCCCGGTGGAAACTTCTTGAACCCCTCGTATTTGTCGGCCGCAGTTTTGAACAGGCTTGCCAACTCGCCGTCCACCTTGGCTCTGGCGAGCGTCTTGTTGATTGCACCCAACAGCTCCAACTCGTCCTTGTGGACTGCGATCGCATATTCCTGGGTCGGCTCTTCTTGCGTCGATGGCAAGTCGCTGTACCCGAACTGCTTGAACTTGAGACGATCCACGCCTTCTAGGCGCCTGTCGAACTGGGCCGCTTGCGCAAACGAAGTGTCGGTCACGCCAAAGTCGATCCGTGACGCAACCAGCGCATCCTGCAAGTTTTCGTTATTGTCGAACGGGGTGACCTGGAACAGGCCGTTTGCGGCAAGCTTGCCGACCAGGTCGGCGCCGGTGGTTTCGCGTTGGACACCGACGTTCTTGCCCTTGATCATATCGCTGATCTGGCCCTCTTGTGTGTCGGCCTGATAGATCAGCGCATAGCCGGTGCAATAGTAACTATCGGTGAATCGGATGGCGAACCTCTTCTCGCGTTGTGCCGTCTTGGTTATCGAGGAAATGGCAATGTCCGCTGACCGGCTGTCGGCGGCGGGAAGCAGCTTCTCCCACGGCACGGATCTCCACGACAGCTTCAATTGGACGCCGTCCATTTGGGCTGAGAGATTGCGGACAATCAGCTTGGCGAGGTCGATGTCAAATCCCTGATCGCTCCATTTGAAGAAGTCCTGATCCTGCGAACTGGAGACAAAAATGTCAATTTGGCGTCTACTTTTGATGCGCTGATAGACGCTGTCATATTGTGTGAGTTCGATCGCCCGGCTCCATTTGCTGATGGGAGTCCTGGTGGCGCAGTCCGCGACGGCCCGTACCCGCCATTCCCGCGTCGCATTGATGTGATCGACATTGTAGTGTTCGGCATCGATACAGGTTACTCGCTCAAACACGCCGGCAGCTCCGCTCTCGACCTCAAAGTAAACCGACGCCGCGGAGGCCGGCAGCTTGTAGGTCCACGCGAGCGGAATACGCTCGTTCAGATAGACCGGCTTTCTGTCGAGTGTCCATTGCGGCACGACCGGGTCAAAGAGATAGGCCCAGACTGCGAAGGCGGCCAGCGACACCGCCGCCAGCGACCCTGCGGCCACCCAGCGTCCGGGTTTTCGGAACCCGACCGCGGTGGAGGGAGGAACGGCCGCGCCCTCTGGCCGGTTGGCAGCCGGTGTCGGTATAACGAGCAGGAACTCGCCGACGAGCGCCATCACCAGTCCAACGACGAAAATGGTCCCGAGGATGACGATCTGTAGCTTCTCCACCGTCCAGGCCGATCGCGACGCAACCCCGAGCGTCTGCGGCACTGAAAACCCGGCGACGAGCATGCCGAAGCAAACACAGCTCATCAGCCGTTGAGGAAACCGCCAGTGTTCAAACGAGCCGATATCGGGCAATAGCGGATCGATCTGCCGGTCGACGTGATAGACCATGTAGATTGCGACGGCGGCGGGAGAAATGCCCCATTGGAAGTTCGCGACGATCTGCAGGCCGAACTGGCGGAGGTCATTCAGCGAACCTTGGCCGATGGCCATCTGGGCGACGGCCAGGCACGAGGCCGAGACGCAAAGCGCAACAAGCGCGATCGTCGCATAGGATATGAGGTATGAATTGGGCTGGCTGCGATCGGCCCTCCAGCCGAGATAGCGCAGCAAGAGCACCACCATGATCGGCGTCCCGTAATTGGCGAGGCCGTAGAATATCCACTTCATGGTAATTTCGGAATTCAGCGTGACTGAATTGCCGTTCAGCAGGTCCCAGGTCATCGCGGACAATGTCACGCCGAGATAGACCGCGACGATGATGGCAACGACGAAGATCGGGACATAGCGCAGCGGGTTCGCGCGCGGGGGATCCGGCGTGACCATCACGCCGAATTGCCTGGCATCGCGCAGCGCGTCCTTCTGCGTCTCGTTCTTGAAAACGAGGAAGCAGGCGGCGAGCCGGCAATACCTGTAGCGCAGTGTCTCGATTTTCTCGGCGACGTCCGCAAAGATGTTCGCGTCCTTTACCTCGCCGCGCTTGAGCGGCGCGATGCGGTCGCGGGCGTTGTAGTAATCCGCCTGAAGCTGATCCCAGGCAAAGCTGGGCTCGTTGAAGAACGTGAAGTGCGACCCCTGCGCGCGATAGCGCTCGAGCCAGAGCCGGATGTAGCAGAGTTCTGCCCAGCGCCGATCCAGGCTGCGTCTGTCCTTGTCGAAATCGCCTGTCGTGACAAAAGGCGTTTCCGGATCGCCGGCTACACCGGCTCGCGCATCGGGCGGAACGACGAGTTCGTCGCGCATCATGACCATGAGCGCGTTGGCGATCTGCGGGATCGACATCCAGCCATGCACGACGCGGCGGAGCACAAAGATCGGATTCCAGTCCTTGTCGACCTTCAGCAGGCTGAGAAATAGCGCCGCGCTGAAGATGACGACGAGTGGATAGGAAAGCGATTCATCCTTCATCGCCTTCTCGATCGTCTGCTGGAGTTCCGGGCTGAGAGCGCCGACGATCGGTACCAGTTCCCGGTGGAAATAGGCGATGAGAACGTAGATGACTAGACACGTACCGACAAAGACGATGACGCCGAGACGATACTGGCCCGGTTGCGTCATGTAGCGGGGAAGGGCTGGACCGTAGCCGAGCTTGATGGGGGGCGTATCAAATGCCTGATAAGACCAATATCCGGCAAACGCCATGCCGAGTGTCAACAGGATGGTCTGGGCCAGATAAACGGCGGACATACTTCTCTCCCGTGAAGCAGTGGCCTCACAACACGGGCTAATGTGCCGACACTAACTTTCCTTTCGAGCTTGTCCCAGCCGGTGGCAGCCTTGTGCAGCCCCTGGCCGCGCTCGTCTCCCGGTAGTCGGAAAAATACGTGACGACATTTCGCGACGACACATTAGCCGGTTCATCAATCAATGATTGAGAGACTATCAGAGCCCGAGGTCGGCAGTTGTGAACTGCCTTACACTTGAGACCGGTCCGATCTCGTTTGAAAACGCGCTAGTTGCTTTCGATCACGTCGCTGAACAGCACGTAGCGCTCGCCGTTGAACCGTACCAGCCGCATCTGCTTGATCGGGCGCAGGTCGGTCGGGCTCGTCCTCAGGCGGATTCCCGGCAACAGCAGCGGCAGTTCCATGTCGAGATGCGACGCCTGCTTCATGATGTTTTCGCGCGTCAGGTTGTCGCCGCATTGCTTGAGCAGGGCGACCACCGCGAAGCCGATGTTGTAGCCGTAGGGTGCGTAGTAGTCGCTCTTGTTGATGCGCGGATTGTATTTGTCCATCCACACGTTCCAGGCCTTCATCGCCGGATCGTCGGCCCATTGCGGATCGGCGGGGTCCTTTTGGTAGGCGGCGGAGATGATGCCCTTGGCCGCTTCGAACCCGGCCGGCCTGATCGCGCCCGCGATCGAGGAGCCGACGCTGGAGACGAATTCCTGCGGGTGCCAGTCGATGTCATAGGCCTTGCGGATGGCCTGCGCGGCAAATTTCGGCACCGAGACGATGAAGAACGTGTCGGCGCCGGAAGCCTTCAGCGTCACCACCTGGGAATCGACGGTGGGATCGCTGGTATTGTAGGTCTGCGACGAGACGATCATCGTGGCGGCCTTGTCGCCGAGCCCGCGCCTGAATCCCAAGAGGTAATCCCGGCCGAGATCGTCGTTCTGCGACAGGATGCCGATCTTCGCATTGGGCATGGTCGACAGAATGTAGCGGGCATAGATCTCGCCTTCGGAGGCGTAATGCGGCGTCCAGCTCATCGTCCACGGATAATGCTCGGGATCGTTGAAGACGGTGGCGCCGGTGCCGATGAACAGATGCGGCACGCCCTTCTGGTTGATGTATTTGAACACCGCCATGTTGGTCGCGGTGCCGACGGGATTGACGAGGAACAGAACCTCGTCGCTTTCGATCAGGCGCCTGATCTGCTCGACCGTCTTCGGCGGGCTATAGGCATCGTCGAGGCTGATGTAATTGATCTTGCGGCCGTTGACGCCGCCTTGCTCGTTGATCATTTCGAAATAGGCGGTGGCGGAGATCGCGCCCGCCGCATAGGCGGAGGCGGGCCCGCTATAGGGCGTCGTGGTGCCGATCTTGATCTCGGTATCGGTGACCCCCGGGCCGTAGCGCTTCTGCGCCAGCGCCGGTGCGGTCAGGATCAAGAGCACCAGTGCCGCGCAAGCGGCGAGCTTCGCAGGGGCCGCGCAAGCGGCATGCTTCGAATGAGTTCCGGAAGCCATCAGCGTCTCCCTCTGTCAATCGCGAAGCGTTGAGCTTTCCCGGCTTCGGTCTCGTCGAAGCCGGGGGCTCCATTTTCTGTGGGTTCTTGTAAGGCTTTTCCTTTCTCGAAATTATCGAGAATGTCGTGTTCAGGGAGCTCCGCTTCAGTTCTTCAAAACGATACGCCCGACGACTTTGCCGGCCCGCAGCTCTTCGATCCATTTCTGGACGTCGGCCATCGGCTCTTCCTTCATCGGCGTCGGTTTGATCTTACCGGCGCGTGCCAGCGACATCAACTCCTTCGCCTCGTCCAGCGTTCCGACCATGAAACCTTCGATGGTCATGCGCTTGTAGACCCATTGCACCATCGGCAGGCTGAAGTTGCCGCCCATCAGGCCGGAGACCACGATCTTGCCGCCGCGTGCCACCACCGACACCGCGAATGCCATGGATTTCTCGTTGCCGGCGAAATCGACGATTTCGTCGAAGCCGCCCTCGGTTTCCTTGATCATGCGCTTGACGACATCGGGCTCCGAGGGATCGTAAGCCACCGCGGCGCCGTTCTGCAGCGCGCTCTCGCGTGCGGCGGGGCTGAGATCGGCTACCGAAATCTTCTGCTTGAACATCGCCTGCGCGAACGAAAGCCCCATCATGCCGACGCCGCCAAGTCCGATCAGCAGCAGATTACGCTGTCGCGGACGGTCGACCAGCCGCTTCAGCGCGCCGTAAGCGGTGACGCCCGAGCACATCAGGGTCGCGGCCTGGTTGACCGGCAGCGGATCGTAATCGAGCAGATATTTCGCGTCGGGCACCAGCACATGGCTGGCAAAACCACCATCGATCGAGACGCCGAGGAAGCGCTGCTTGACGCACAGGTTCTCGTCGCCATTGGCGCAGTCGCGGCACTGGCCGCAGCCGATCCAGGGGAACACCGCCTGCTTCTTTCCGATCAGCGCCTTGGAGGCATCCGGTCCGACTTCCTCGACGATCCCGGCGATCTCATGGCCGAGCGTGAACGGCAGGGTCATGCCGCGCGTGGTGTCGAGCCGCTTGCCGCCGCCCAAATCGGCATAGCCGTCCTGGATGTGCAGGTCGGAATGGCACAGGCCGCAGCGTTCGATGCGGACCAGGACTTCTTTGCCCTGCGGCTTCGGCGTATCGACAATGGTTTCGCACAGGGGCGCATCAAACTTGACCAGAGACTGGCGACGCATCAGCGCCATGGCATTTTCTCCTCAGCGGAATTTAGGGCACGTTGGTTTTTGTGTTTCGTATATCGGTCAATTCACGGGCCATGGCAACAAAGCCGGAGACCGGGATCGTCTCGGCGCGGCGGGTGGCATCGACCCCTGCGGCGTCGGCCAGCCGCGCCGGGTCGACCGAGAGCGACTTGAGGCTCTGGCGCAGCATTTTCCGGCGCTGGCCGAAGGCCGCGGCCGCCACCTGCTCGAGCGCGCGGCGGTCGCAGGGTTCGGGCGCGGCGCGCGGCACCAGCCGCACCACCGAGGACGTCACCTTGGGCTGCGGCACGAAGGCGGCGGGGGAAATGTCGAACAGGATTTTGGTCTCGGCGCGCCAGTTGGCGAGCACCGCGAGCCGGCCATAGGCCTCGTCGTCTTCCGAAGCCACGATCCGTTCGGCGACCTCGCGCTGAAACATCAGCACCATGATGTCGTACCAGGGCGGCCAGGGCTCGATCGAGAGCCAGTCCACCAGCAAGGCGGTCGCGATATTGTAGGGCAGGTTGGCGACGATTTTTGCGCGTTCGCCGCCGAGCATCGGGCGCGGATCGAAGTGCTGCGCGTCGGCATGCACGATCTCGAGTCGGCCGGGATAGCGCCTGCTGATATAATCGAGCGGCGCCAGCGCGCGCTCGTCGCGTTCGACAGCGATGACGCGTTTGGCGCCGAGCGCCAGCAGCGCCCGCGTCAGCCCGCCGGGGCCGGGGCCGACCTCGATCACGGTGGCGCCTTCGAGCGGCCCGGCGGCGCGCGCGATCCGTGCCGTGAGGTTGAGGTCGAGCAGGAAATTCTGGCCCAGCGATTTGCGCGCCGATAGCTGGTGTTCGCGAATGACGTCGCGCAGTGGCGGCAGATCGTCGATCCCGCTCATGCCGTTTTGGTTGCCGCCATCCGCGCGGCGAGCCGCAACGCTGCGACCAGGCTGGACGGATTGGCCTTGCCGGTGCCGGCAATGTCGAAGGCCGTGCCGTGATCCGGCGAGGTGCGGATGAACGGCAAGCCCAGCGTGACGTTGACCGCGTCCTCGAATGCAATGGTCTTGATCGGGATCAGCGCCTGATCGTGATACATGCAGATCGCGCAGTCATAGGTTTTGCGCGCGGCGGCGTGGAACATGGTGTCCGCCGGCAACGGCCCCCGTGCGTCGATGCCGTCCCGGCGCAGCGTCTCGATCGCCGGCGTGACGATGTCGATGTCCTCGGTGCCGAGCGAGCCGTCTTCACCGGCATGCGGGTTGAGTCCCGACACGGCAAGCCGCGGATTGGCGAGGCCGAAGCGCGCCTTGAGATCCGCGACCGCGATGCGGGCCGTTGTCACGATCAGGCCGGTCGAGAGTTGGGCCAGCGCATCGCGCAGTGACAGATGAATGGTCACAGGGACGACGGCGAGTGTCGGCGACCACAGCATCATCACCGGCTGCGGCGCGGGGCCGCCACGGCCGGCAAGCTCGGCGAGAAATTCGGTATGGCCGGGATGCCGGAAGCCGGCGCGATAGAGCACGCTTTTTGCGATCGGGTTGGTGACGACCGCGCTGGCTCTTCCGGCGCTGACATGGTCGACCGCCCCGCGAATGGAAGCGAGCGCCGCACGGGCGCTGGTGGCGTCGGGGACGCCGGGTCGCGCCGTCGCCTCCTCACCCGTTGCGAACACCGGCAAGGCATTCGCGAAGGTCGCGCTTGCGTCCTCGGGCCCGGCATCCGCCAGTTCGACCTTCAGTCCGAGAATTTTGGCGCGCTCGGCGAAGAACGCGCGATCGCCGAGCAGATAGAATGGCGGAAGATCCAGCTCAGCACGCCGCAGCCACGCCGCCATCGCGATATCGGGGCCGATGCCCGCGGGCTCGCCGGATGTCAGCGCGAGGGGCTTTGCCATCAACGATATTCGATCATCGCGGCTTTGCGGAGTTCGTCCAGATAGGCCTTCTGCTTTTTCTCGTATTTCTGCACGAACATCTTCTCGCGGATTTCGCGCTTCTTGGGCGTGTCGATCTTGGTCGGCTTGCGGTCGCACAACACCACCATCTCGACGCCCTGTTTGGTAACTTCGGGCGGGGTCAGATGACCGATCGGTGTCTTGTCGAGCAGCTCACGAAGCGGGCCGGGGATATCGGCCGAGGTTTTAACCACGCTGTCGCGGATCGCGGCGTTCTGCATCGTCTTGAAGTAGGCGTTGGCCTGGTCGCAGGTCTGGACGCGTTCGCGCAGGGCTTCGGCTTCCTTCTTCCGCAATTCGATCGCGCCGGGGGCCGATCCCCGCGGCACGATCAGCACGATCGGCTGCATCTTGTATTCGAATGCGTCGGTCTGGGTTGGCTCGCCGCCTTCCTGGACGGCGTCGTTGACATCCTTCTCGCCGACCTGAAGGCTCTCCTTGTAGCGGCCGCGCACCAGGCTGCTCCAGACCATCTCGGCCTTGAGGCGGGCTTTCAGGGTATCAGGTCGAACGCCCTGGCTCTCCAGGGACTTCGTCAGTTGCTCCGGTGTAATCCGCATCCGCGAACTCATCTGCGCATAGGACTGATCGATATCGCTCGAAGTGGGGTCCACGCCGTATCGCTTGGCTTCCTTGATCTTCACCTTTTCGCTGATCAGTTCGTCGATGATTTCCTGCCGCGGCGCCTGTCTGTGCGTGGTCAGGAAGTTCAGCTTGGTGCGCTGCTCGACATCGTAGTTGGTGATGGGTTCACCGTTGACCAGGACGGCCACCGACTGCGCGTGCAGCGGCGAGACGCCCGACGCCAGCAGGCCGAGCACAACGGCACAGCCAGCGATTAGCGAGCGCAGATGATGGGGGGATTTGAGCGTCGTCATGGTCATGTCAGCCGTATCAACCAATTCGATTCAAGCAATGCCAAGTGCGGTGATGCAAAGTCCCGCGATACCAGGTCCCGTGATGCCAAGGGCACTCCCCGACAAGGTCCGGCCACGCGTTACTGAATACCGCCGCCGCTGGCCGTTGAGGACGTCGTCGCAATGGTCCGCAGTCCGATCTGGAACATGAACGCGTGGCTGAGCACCGGTGCGGTGACGCCGGTGGAGTAGTTGTAGGATGTCACGTAGTTGGCGGCCAGCACGAAACAGTCGTCCACATAGCCGGCGCCGACGACGTATTGATTGATCTTGTTGGCTTCAAGATCCCAGCGCGCCGAGCCCGACACCACCCAGTTCGACGCCACCTTGACCGAGGCGCTGCCGAGGAGGCCTTCGCGGCGGGTGAGGTATCCGAGCTGCGGCTGCGCGGCATAATTGCCGTAGATCATGCTGACCGACCAGCGGTCGAAGGCGGCGCGGCCTTCGGCCTCGAAGCGATTGATGTTGAGCGTTCCTTCATCCATGCGCGAACGCACGCTGAACGTATAGGTGCGGTTCGGCGAGTAGTTGATGCGGGCGACGTAGTCGGAGCGGGCGTTCTGCAGGCCGGAATCGACGCCGGTATTGGTGACATCAGCCACCGCGAACGAATTCATGCCGAACAGCTGATAGGACTGTCCGAACAGCACGTTGATACTGCCGCCGCGGTCGAACTGCGTGGTGGCCTGCACGCCGACATTGGCGCGGCCGCCGCCTTCGACGCGGTCATAGCCCGAGAACTTGTCGACCGCGAACAGGTTGCTGGCGTCGAACACCATGCTCTGCGCGTCTTCGTTGGGGAGTTTGCCGGCGTAGGTCTCGTTGGGCCGAATGATGACCTGCGCGATCGGCTCCAGCGTCGTGGTGCCCCACGGCTGGACGTTGATGAAGGGATAGCGATATTCGAGGCCGACCGTCGGCATCAGGCGCAGCGCATTGGTGTCGCCGACGGGCAAGAAGTTCGAGACGCCAGGCTGGTTGGAGATCGAGGCGTTGATGGCGTCGGCGCGCAGGATCGCAAACGGCGTCCAGATTTGGCCGTAGGGGTCGGTGAACGAACGTCGCCACTGCGCTTCAGCCGTGAACCGCGTGTAGGTGCCGGGCATGCCGCGCAGCAGGCACTGCGAGGGCAGCCGCGCCATCGGATCGGCCGACGCCGTCAGGCACAGGCCGTTGGTGTTGGCCAGCGTCGTGATCGGATCGAAGGCTGCGGTCGTGCGCGTCAGGCTGGTGAAGTTGGTCTTGTAGCTGAACTCGCCGCCGAAGATCGGGCTGTTGATGACATTGCTGTAGTCAACGACCGGGTGAACCACCGGAACGTAGGCCTGGTTGCCGGAGTAGCTGAGAAAATATATCGTGCGCGCGTCGAAGAAGCTGCGATTGCCGACGCCGGTCAGATAAAGCTGCGAGATCGCCTCGGTCGGCAGGTTGAGGAACGATTGCAGCGGATCGCGATACTGCGCCAGCCGGTAGTCGGTCATGAAGGCGTAATCCGAGAGCAGGACGCCCTCCCAGCCCCAGGTCCATTTGTCGTTCAGCGCGAACTGGCCCTTGGTATCGATGCCGCCGCGGAACTGGCGATCGCCGGGCTGGCCGGCATAGGCGCCGCGGTCGAGCTGGTCGATGCCATAGCCGCGGATCGAGTAGGCGCCGTCGATCAGGCGCTGGCGGAACTCGCCCTGGAACAGCACGCCCTGCCGGGACATGATGCGCGGACTGAACGTCGCGTCATAGTCCGGCGCGATCGCCCAGTAGAACGGGGTTTCGACACCGAAACCGTTCGGCGTCGTCGTGCTGTAGGCCGGCATCAGGAAGCCGGTCTTGCGCTTCACCGTGGGATCGGGCGTCGAGAAATACGGCAGGTACGCCATCGGCACGCCGAAGAATTCGAGCTGGGCGTTCTCGAAATACAGCATCTTGTCGGTCTGGTCGTGGATGATGCGTGCACCCTTGACCTGCCACAGCGGCGGCTTTTTCGGATCGTCCTTGCACGGCGCGCAGGCGGTATAAACGCCGTTCTCGAACACCGTGTAATTGCCGCTGGAGCGGTCGGCGCGGGTCGCCGCCATCCGCGTCGCGTCCGCGGAATCGACGCGCAGCGAATCGACGAAGCCGTCACGGTAATCGTCGCTCAGATCCATGATGTTTGCGTAGGTGATCTTGCCTTCGGCGTCGGTCAGCCGAATGTTGCCTTCGGCGTGCAGGCGCTTGGTCTTCTGGTCGTAGATGACCTTGTCGGCCTCGATGCTGGTGCCGTTGTAGAACATCTGCACGTTGCCGACCGCCGACACACGCTGGTTGTTGTAGTCGTAGTCAACCTCGGTCGCCTGTACGACCATCTGGCCGTCATTGTTGGCAGGCCGTGGCGGTGGCTTCGGCGGACGCGGGTTATAGGTGAAGCTCTGCGCCGCAGCCGGTACCGTCAGGGCAAGTTCGAGCGCTCCGGCAAAAGCGAGGCCGGCAAGCAGGGCGCTGACGGCGGCCAAGCGGGTTCGATTGCGGCGCACCATCGTGCGCCGCCTGAACGCAGGCGACCTCAACTGGAGGGCGGCGACAACGGCCACTACCCGTCCTCCTGGTACAACAAGGCCAAAAAGCCGGTGAGGCCACCCACACAGACGGGCAACCACGCCGCAGCGATCGGATGCATCAACTCAGCCTTGCTCAAATCCTCGGTAACTTTCGACAAAACATAGAGCAGAAAGCCTGCACCCACGCCACTCAAAACCATCTTTTGCACGCCGCCCATCCGGAAGAAGCGAAGGCTGACGGAAGCCGCCAGCATCACCATTGCAGCCAGCAAAAACGGCTGTGCGATGAGCTTGTGGTACTGCAGGCGATAGCCCGCGGTCGCGAAGCCGGAGCTCTCCGAAGATCGGATATAGCCGGGTAGTTGCCAAAACGACACAGTCTCTGGCGTGGAGAAGCTGTTGCGGACCTGAGCCGGGGTCAGGGTGGTCGTCAGATAGTAGCTGTCCTGATCGATCGGCGGCTTGTCGAGGGAGTATCGACGTACCGATTTGAAGGCCCAGCGTCCCACCTCAAGCGAGGCCTCGCGCGCTTCGATTCGTTCCTTGAACTGCAGGTCGGTATCGAAGCGGAACACGGTCAGCCCGGTCAGCCGGACGCCCTGCTGCTCGCTGCGGGCGGCGTTGATGATCGACTGGCCGTCGCTGTTGATCTGGTTGAGCCAGAACCCCGAGGCGTCCTGGATGCCGCCACCCGGCGCCGAGCCGAACAGCTCGGCCTCCATCCGCTTGGAAAGCTCGCGCAGGTTCGCCGACATCGGGTTGTAGGCGGTGGTTGCGATGATGCCGAGGACGATCGAACTGCCGAGCGCCGGGGCGATGAACTGCCAGGCGGAAACGCCGGCGGCGCGCGCGACCACCAGTTCAAGCCGCCGCGACAGCGCGAGATAGCAGGTCATGGCGCCGATCAGGACGCAAAACGGCATCAGCTTTTCGAGCAGTTGCGGCACGCGGAACAGCGACGTCTCCGCGACCGTGATCGCGGATGCCGACGCGAGCCCCGAGGTCTTGCGGACCATTTCGATGTAATCCACCAGCACCAGCAGTACGAAGATGCTGGCGAACACGCCCACCGCCGCGACCAGGAAGCGGCCGGCGAAATAGCGTCCGAGTGTATTGGTCATCATGCTCATGCGGCGGCCGGCCGTCCGAACAGCCGCGCGATGCGCGCGTTCGACCTGTTGATGGCCTCGATCAGCGCGGCCGGTGGTTCCACCACGACGCCGCCGAGAATCATCCACAGCCCGACGGCGATCGCGGCAATCAGCATCGAGTACTGCACGAGTGCCGCTCCCGGGGTTTTCACCGTCATGACGGAGCAGGCGAAGCCCGCCATGCGCAGGCCGAACACCGCGAAAATCGATCCGCCGATGGAAAAATTGCGGCTCTGGCGCGTGGTACGCGGCGTGCCCAGGAACGCAAAAGTCAGGACGGCGAACGCAAATGGATAGACCGGCGACAGCAGCCGGTCATGCAGCTCGGCGCTGAATTGTCCGGATAGTTTTTGGAAGACTGGATCGTCGGCGGGGGGAGAGAAGAGTTCCCAGAGATAGCGTTCGCGAATTCCAAGCGTGACGTCGCGGCCTTGATTGGAGAATTTCGACATGTCGAAGGCATATCGGCCGAAGCCGACCAGGGCCGGATCGCGTTTGCCCGCCTCGAAACGTTCGAGATTGCCGTCTTCCAGCACCAGATAGGAGCCGCTTTCGTTTTTCAGCACGGTGCCGTGATCGGCAATGATGGTGACGCGCTCCTTGGGGTCTCTGCGGTCGTCGACGAAAATGCCCGCGAGCACGCCGCCGGGAAGCCGTTCACGGATCCTGATCGTCAGGTTCTGGTCGAGCTGGGCGAAGCGGCCGGGCTGCAGGATGTTGGTCAGGATGTCGGCGGTGATTTCGGCGTCCCACTGCTTGATCCGGCGCATGCCGTCGGGCGCGAGATAGGCGCCGATAAAGGCGACCATCAGTGCCACCACGCAGGTGGCGTAGAGGAACGGTCGGAACAGCCGGAACGGGGAGAAGCCGGCGGCATTCATCACGATGATTTCAGAATCGGTCGCCAGCTTGTTCAGCGTGTGCGAGATCGCGATCATCAGCGAAATCGGCGCGATGATCAGCACCAGCGCCGGAATCACCAGGCTGGTGATGCCGAGAAAGGTAATGATGGTCTGGCCCTGGCTCGTCATCAGGTCGATGCCGCGCAACGCCTGTGTAATCCAGATCACGCCGGTGAGGCTGACCAGGACAAGCGCAAACGACGCCAGCGTCGTGCGAAAAATGTACTTGTCGATCGACCCCATCGGTACCGTACGATCCCACCCTTGCGCGCCCAAAAAGCGGCTTTCGACCAACCCTGTTTTACGGGGTCCCCTTTGGTCGCGCCGCTTGTCGTCCAGCCGTCTACTCTCTCACTACCATCCCTTTGATCCGTCAACAAAATGGCCGGGCCGTGGCACCCGTAGGATATGGTTAATAATTCACTCGATGTGGCCTTCCGGCCACGCCGGTGCTTGGCAGCATGGCGGTTCGCAGGCCATAGTGTTGGAAACCTTCGGCTTGAAGCGATTTTGGGCCGTTGCCGACGAGAACTGTCCGATTAACCCGGGCCGCGCCCGGGCCATGTCATATGCCCCGCATACAGCCCTGAATTCTGGAGGATCTATCCATGTCCGACGCCGTCAAGGTCGGCTTTGTTCCGTTTTCCGCAGCGTCACGTGGTGTTCTCGTGGTGTTTTGTGACGATACGCTGAAATTCGGCTCGGCCACGCGCAAGGCGCTGGGGACGGCGGCCAACACCATCAAGCGGGCGGCGGCGACCAACCAGTTCAAGGGCAAGAGCGGATCGACACTCGACATTCCGGCGCCGGAGGGAATCAAGGCGGATCGCCTGATCGTCGTCGGCGCCGGCAAGCCGGCCGACATCAAGGAGAAGGACTATCTGAAATTCGGCGGGGTTACCGCAGGCAAGCTCAACGCCGCCAGCGAAGCCGTTACCGTCATCGCCGAATTGCCCGACGGCGCGATGTCGCCC
>JAIEPP010000641.1 GCA_019748335.1 Xanthobacteraceae bacterium | reverse complement strand
CCCGCCCATCCCCACGCCAACATGGAGATCATCACCTATGTTCGCGAAGGCGCGATCACGCACCAGGACAGCCTTGGCAACAAGGGCCGCACCGAGGCCGGCGACGTCCAGGTGATGAGTGCCGGCAGCGGCATCCGCCACTCCGAGTACAATCTGGAACCGACCAAGACGCGGATTTTCCAGATCTGGATCGAGCCCAACACCAAGGGCGGCCAGCCGACCTGGGGCGCGAAACCGTTTCCGAAGTCGGACCGCTCCGGCAAGCTCGTCACCATCGCCAGCGGCATCGCCGGTGATGCCGATGCGCTGCCGATCCGGGCAAATGCACGGGTGCTCGCCACCACGCTGAAGGCCGGCGAGAGCGCGGAATACGACGCCACCAACGCGCGCCACCTCTATCTGGTGCCGGCGGCCGGCAGCGTCGAAGTCAACGGCGTGCGCGTCAACGCCCGCGATGGCGCTGCGATCCGCGATGAAGCGAAGCTGACGATCACGGCGCTGGAAGATTCCGAACTGGTGCTGGTCGACGCGGCGTAAGGGCTAACCCAACCTCGCCGTCATGCCCGGCCTTGTGCCGGGCATCCACGACTTCCTTTGAGACCGTCAAGACGTGGATGGCCGGGACAAGCCCGGCCATGACGTAGACCTTTTTTCCCAACAAACACCCAAACCCACAGGAGGCCATCATGGCCAAAGTACTCGTGCTGTATTATTCCGCCTACGGTCACATCGAGACGATGGCGAATGCCGTCGCTGAAGGCGCGCGCGAAGCCGGCGCCACCGTCGACGTCAAACGCGTGCCCGAACTGGTGCCGGCCGATGTCGCCAAGGCATCCTATTACAAAGTCGACCAGGCCGCGCCGGTCGCGAAGATCGAGGAGCTCGCCAACTACGACGCCATCATCGTCGGCACCGGCACCCGCTTCGGCCGCATGGCCTCGCAGATGGCGAACTTCCTCGACCAGGCCGGCGGGCTCTGGGCCAAGGGCGCCCTGCACGGCAAGGCCGGCGGCGCTTTTACGGCAAGCGCCACGCAGCATGGCGGTCAGGAAACCACGCTGTTCTCGATCATCACCAACCTGCTGCATTTCGGGATGACGATCGTCGGCCTCAACTATGGTTTTGCCGGGCAGATGAAGCTCGACGAAGTCACCGGCGGCGCGCCCTATGGCGCCACTACCATCACCGGCGGCGACGGCAGCCGCCAGCCGAGCGAAAACGAACTCGCCGGCGCGCGCTATCAGGGGCGTGTGATCGCGGAGACCGCCAGAAAGCTTCACGGCTAACTTTGCCGCGAAGTGCATAACTGATGCGATCAGGGCGGCATTCTCTTTGGCGAATGCCGCCCTGATACGTGTTACGCTTTCTGCCCACACGATCAGCACGCACAGGTTCAGCATGAGCAATATTCCAAAAGCCCCTTGGCCGGAATTGCCGACCGCGGCGTGGCGTGACAGCTATGCGACGGCGCAGCTCTGGACCCAGATCGTCGGCAAGATCCGCCTGACCAAGTCACCCTGGCTCAATCATTCCTGGCACGTGACGCTCTACGTCACGCCGCGCGGGTTGACGACCTCGCCGATCCCGGATGGCACACGGACGTTCCAGATCGACTTCGATTTCATCGACCACGCCTTGCAGATCTCGACCAGCGACGGCGCGCATCGCCAGTTCGCGCTGGCCGGACACTCGGTCGCCAGCTTCTACGCGGCGACGATGGCCGCGCTCGCCGAACTCGGCATTGCCGTCACCATCGACGAGATGCCGAACGAACTGCCGGAGCCGATGCGGTTCTCGCAAGATACCGCGCATGCGTCCTACGATCCGGATGCCGTGCGGCGCTTCCTGCAGATTCTCGTCAACTGCGACCGCGTGTTCAAGCAGTTCCGGACGGGTTTTCTCGGCAAGGCGAGCCCGGTGCATTTCTTCTGGGGCAGTTTCGATCTCGCGGTGACGCGCTTCTCGGGCCGCCGCGCGCCTCGTCATCCCGGCGGCGTACCCAACCTGCCCGACACGGTCGCGTGCGAAGCCTATTCGCATGAGGTCTCGAGCGCCGGCTTCTGGCCGGGCAGCGGCGCAATCGATTATCCCGCGTTCTATTCCTACGCCTATCCTGAGCCCGCGGGTTTTCGCACGGCGAAGGTCATGCCCGACGCGGCGTTCTTTGGCGAAGCGGCCGGCGAGTTCATCCTGCCCTATGATGCCGTGCGCAACGCAGCTGATCCCGACAAGGCGTTGCTGGATTTTCTGCAAAGCACGTATGAGGCGGCAGCGGTTGCCGCGAAGTGGGATCGCGATTCGCTGGAGTGCGATCAGGGCAAGCCGCGCGTGGTGCGGCTGATCTAGCAAGACCTAATGCCGCAGCTGCGGCTTCACCACGGTCTGCTTTATTTCCGCGCCGCAGTCGGCGCATTCATAGGTGAAGTCGATCTTCGCCATGCTCCAGTGCGGCTCGACGTCGCGCACGAACATCGGAAGTCCGACGCAACTCGGACAGATCACGAAAGCCGGCTCGGTGGCGTCGTGAGGATGGATATAGGCTGGCATGTCAAAACTCCCTCTGGGAAGCATTCACCAGTAACCCTCGACCCGAATCACAGCATACGCCCCGGCCGCAAATCCGATCATGAACTCTGGCGGAACGGCCGCACAATCCTGGCGAGTGTGACCGATTTGCACGAGCGTGCTCGCATAACGTTAATGCTTCCTTAACCATGCCTGGTCGGGAGCCCGGTGCTTCCGCCGGCTTAACGCTGGCGACAGGCGAGCGGGCAACGTCGCGCCGGAACATCGCCCGGTTCGCGACGTCTTTGTCATGCAATTACATCGAATTAACGGTGTCGCGCGAGATCTGCCGGCGCGCATTGTCACTATGGCGCAAACATGATTTGTTGCCTTTTTGTCGCACCCACACATCTCGAACTGATCGTAGGCGCGGGCTCGTGCACGGCAACGTTTTGCTCTTATCGCAGCGCCGGATTTCCGATCTGGTCGCGTTTTGCCTCGCCTACGAGTTCGAGGATACGTTCCAGGCCGTCACCGGCGCCGAGCGCATCGACGCGACCGATCTACCTTCCATCGAGTTCTCGCGGCGCGCCTACAAGCTGGCGCGGATGGCGACGGGATCGTCACGCACCGCACTTCGGCTGGTGCCGCCGCCACGAAGCGCCGTCGTGCTGGAGCGCGATTACGAACTGTTCTTTCCGGTGTTCAGCAACGCCTTCGAACTATATTCGTTGGCGACGATTCCGGCCTGGCGCCGGCGTTGCCGCAAGGCCGCCTGCTTCATCACCGAAGTCTGGACCGACCAGCTACCGGACTATCTGCTCGAACTGCTGTCCGGGTTCGACCATATCTTCCTCGGCCTGCGCCATTGCGTCGACGACGTCGCGCGGATCACCGGCCGGCCCTGCAGCTACCTTCCGCTTGCAACCGACGTGCTGCGTTTCGCGCCCGCTGCGCTCGACCAGCCGCGTCCGATCGACGTCTGCAACATCGGCCGCCGCTCAGCCGTGACGCATCAGGCGCTGCTGGCGGACGCCGAGCGGCGCAACTGTTTCTACTACTACGACACCGTGGCCGCGAGCGGCTCCGACCTGAAGCAGCGCACGTTCCGCGTCGACAACGCAGCGGAGCATCGCAAGATGCTGGCGGCGATCCTCAAGCACAGCCGCTTCTTCATCGCCAACCGCAGCCACGTCAACAATCCCGAATTCACCGCCGGCCGCGACGAGATCTCGGCACGCTTCTACGAGGGTGTCGCCGCGGGCACTGCCATGATCGGCGAGGCGCCGCGCACCGACGAATTCAAGCGGCAGTTCGACTGGCCGGATGCGGTAATTCACCTGCCGTTCGACTCGCCCGACATTGCCGACATCCTGGCGGACCTGAACCGGGAGCCCGCGCGGTTGCAGGCGGTTCGCGCCCCGGCTCGGCCGGATCGCCTCGCAGGCGTAGCGTCCTACCTCTCTACACGGCGGTCGACGCGGTCCCGGTTTCACTCGCGTTTACATTGCGTTAGCCATCGGAAAGTTAATGCACTCCCGAAACATATGGTTAACGAATTCCTGAAATTGTCGGGCAGTGGACCGACGGCTCAATTACTAGCGGTGACAGCCTCAATTTCCGAGGCGGACACAGCCTGAACGTCCAAGTGTTTCGGATGCCCGACGAGCCCGTAGCGCACATGCTTCCGGGCTCACTCGATTTCCGATGATGGTACGCTGGGGTTCACCGTGACGCGAAATTTGTACAGTGATGGTCATCGCCGATCGGATCCCGAGGCTGTCACGCAGCACGGGTGGACCGGCCCGTCCCGGGCATCGTCGATACGTCATCGGTCGGGACCTCAACGCCGCTTGCCGCCCGCGGCGACAGATGACCGCCGCTCCGAGAGCGAAGACACCGACGCCGAAGGGCGCCAGAAGGCCGAACTCAAGCGTCTGCGCGAGGAGGTGCTCGATATCGCGCGCGAGCTGGAAGGCTTGCGACGCAGCGAGACCGGCCGTGCTGGCACGGCAGAGTTGGAAGCAAAACCCGTTCGCCGTGAAGCCGCACGGGAAACCGCAGCGAAGGCGAAGCCATCCGGCATGTCGCGCAGCAGCAAGTTCGCCCCGGCATGGCGCCGAAGCGCCGCGCGCCTTTCAGTGTCGACGAAGGGCGTGACCCCGCGTCGGTGTTCGGCGGCCAGCCCCGCGAATTCGGCCGCCGCCCCGCTGAAACGCTAGCGCAGGCTTCCGGCGGCAAACGCCCGCCGCCGATCCCCCATGCCACCAAGGCCCTGCCCGCACGCGCGGTCGCATCGTCGCCGCCGATCCGCCCCGGCGCACCGTTGCGGCACGCGCCGGCGAAACCGAAGGCTCCCGCCAAACGAACCAGCCGCAGCCTGGGCCTTGGCGCCAAAGCCGCGCTGCTGGCTCTGCTGATGCTGACAGGCACCGGCCTGATCACCATGAAGCTGTGGGGCGAGATGCCCTGGCTGGAGCCCGCGCGCCAGAAAATGGCTGACATGATGGTCCAGGTTTCGAGGCCGGCGTCGAAGACCAATACGATGCAACAGGCCGATTCCGACTTGACCGCGTCGATCGGCCGGATCGCTTCGACCTTCCCGTTCCAGGCCCCCGACACCTACGGCGTCTATGCCGTCAGCGACGGACAACTGACGCCGCTCGAGCCGCTGCCGATCCGCGTCCCCGACGCGCGGGTGTCGATTTCGAGCGCGATCTCGAAACCGGCGCTGGCGCCGGTCGCGAACGGCCGGCTGTCCTTCGTGGTCTATCACCGTGAACTCGCCACCAGCGTTCCCGAAAGTGCCTCGCTGCGCATCGTCGCCAAGGTCATGCAGGCGACGGCTTTCGCCGCCGGCAAGCCGAAGTCGATGGCGGTCGAGGACACCTGGGCGGTACGCGGCGGTGCGATCGACCTGCGGATCGCGCCGGTTGCCGCCAACCGCGAGATGATCGTGATCCGGCCGGCCGACCCGGATTTCACGCTGTCGCCGGGACGCTATGTGCTGATGTTCAAGAACCAGGCCTATGACTTCAGCGTCGCCGGAACGGTCAGCGACACCGCGCAATGCCTGGAGCGGTCGGACCTGCAGGACCGCTCGGTCTATTCCGAATGCCGCGAACTCCCCGCGCCGGCCGCCGGCTTCTAGCGTCCCACGTTACGATTGATGGAGGGCGGACGCCTTGATCTGCGGCGCAGGGGGCGCCGCATTGATCCGGCGCCAGATCAGCAATCCAGCGCCGCCGCCGATCAGGCAAATGACCGTCAACGCGGTCTCGCTGGTTCGGAGCCTGCCGCCCACGGCGGCATAGAGCAGGAGACCAACGCCGACCCAGAACAGCTTCTGCCATTGGTAGCTGTCATGCAGCTTGGCGATCTGGCGACGATCCGACCAGATGTTCTTGGCTTCCGCGGAAAACGGCAGCAGCTTCCGCAGCACCGCCGGGATCAGCCGCACCCCGATCAGCAACGCGAGAAACAGCGCCAGATCGACCCAGCTCCGGTGCGCAGGGCCGGACAGCGCACGGAAAACCGGCGGGATGCACAGGCCAAGCGCCACGCGGCAAACCGCGCCTGATGCGCCGGTGTCCAGGCCGACAAGATATCGTTCGAAATTTCGCATCTGATAGCCCAACGTCTGAGGTCAACTACTGGCTGGAGAACGAACGGCACGAATGTCGCGCAGCACGGAAAAGGCGAGGTGCAGCGGACCGGTTACTCTGAAAACACCAACCACCACTGCAAGGTAAGCCGCGAGACAAACCATGCCGGAAATGAAAACACGCATGAACTGGTGCAGTTCGCCGAGAAACTCGAGTTGCACCGCAAATCCCACCGCGACGGCGACGAGCGCCGCGACCGTCTGCGGACCGACGGCTTGCAGCACGTCTTTTGTTCCGATGCCGACCGGGCGTCCGGCATAGACCAGCGCCGGGACGAATATCGCAAACACCGCAATCGTGTAGGCGACGGCGACGCCGGTGACGCCAAAAGGCAAGCCCGCCGCCAACGCCAACAGCTGGAACACGGCGCTGCAGGCACCCCACCACATCCAGCGGTCGGCGCGGCCGGCCGCGAGGCGAATCCATCCCAGGGTGCGCTCGACGCCGTGGGCGATGCCGCGAACGGCAAAGATGCACGGCAGCGGTCCGGCGGGCGCCCATTTCTGCCCCAGCAACAGCACCACGAAATCCTGCCCGGTCACCGCGAGAATCGCAAAGGCGGGCGCGGAGAAGAAGCTCAGCGACGACAGCGCCGTGGTCCAGGAGCGCTTGAGTTCGTCGACGTCGTTGCGGAGCTTGCTGAGGCCGGAGGCCGCGATGTTGTGCAGCGGCTCGGTGAGGATGCTGAGCAGGTTGCTGTAGATCGTGAACGCATTCTGGAAATAGCCGAGCGGGCCCGCTCCCAGGAAATAGCCGATTGCGAGCCGGTCCGCCGATTTGGCGAGGTAATCGATCATGGTGAAGCCGGTGACGCCCAATCCGAAGCCGACCAGTTCCTTCACGTTCGATGAGAAACGCGGACGACCGGGTACCCAGCCGCAACTGATCCAGACGAAGATCGCGGTCAAGGCCCCGGTCACGACCGGCTTGGCGACCAGCGACCAGTAGCCCCATCCCGTCAGCGCCATCGCAACGCTGACGATGGTGCCGATCAAATTCGTGGAGATATCGATCGTCGCGATGTGACGGAACTGCATCGCCCTTCGCAATAATTTCCGGCACTTAGCGTCTTGTTAACCCGGAGTTTCGCTCTCGTGGCAAAAAGACTTAACTTTTGCGACGAGCGCAAGGCGTCACCGCCCTTGGGTGGCGCGCGACCGACGCGGGATTTCCCCTCCTCGATGCGGATTCTGGCCAGCGCCGCCGCCTTGTCCGCGCTCCTCGTCCATAGCGGCTGCTCAACCCTGCCGACCTCAGGACCATCGAATGCGCTGGCGCGTGCCGATCAGCTGGAGCCTGCCGCCCTGCCCTACGCGATGGTCAGGGTCACTCCGGACGTCGAGAATATCCTCGAACGCAACTCGGTCAGGATTGGCCGGGTATTCGTCGACCGCCGCGGTCCGGCCGAAATCCGCTTCGGTATCGGCGATACCGTCAGCGTAACCGTGTTCGAGGCCGCAGCCGGCGGCCTGTTCATCCCGGTCGATGCCGGCGTCCGTCCCGACAACTACGTTACCCTTCCGAACCAGGCGGTCGACACCCAGGGCAATATCACGGTTCCCTATGCCGGCGCGATCAAGGCGCAGGGACGGACCGCGGTGCAGGTGCAAACAGCCATCGTCAACGCGCTGAAGAATCGTGCGCTCGAACCGCAGGCGGTGGTTGCCCTGGTCGATCAAAAGGCCTCCTCGATCAGCGTGCTGGGCGAAGTCGGCACGCCATCCCGCTTCCCGGCGAGCGCCAGCGGCGAACGCCTGCTCGATGCCATTACGCGCGCGGGCGGTCCCCGGAATCCGGGCTATGACACCTGGGTGATGCTCGAACACGAGGGACGCCAGGCGACCGCGCCCTTCGGGTCTCTTCTCAACGAGCCCACCAACAACATCTATGTCCGGCCGCAGGATACGATCTACGTCTTCACGCAGCCGCAGACCTTCGTGGCCTTCGGCGCGTCGGGACAGCAGGGACAATTCGGCTTTGGCGCCTGGCGGCTGTCGATTGCCGAGGCCTTGGGCAAGACCGGCGGGCTCAACGACAATCTCGCCGACCCGGCATCGGTCTATCGCTATCGCGGCGAACGCCGCGAGGTTGCGGAACAGATGGGGGTCGATTGCTCGCGATTCAGCGGCCCGATCGTTCCGGTCATCTACAATCTCAACCTGCGCGATCCCAACGGCTATTTCCTCGCCACCAAGTTCGAGATGCACAACAAGGACGTCATCTTCGCGTCGAACTCGGTTTCGGTCGAATCGAGCAAGCTGCTGACGTATCTGCGGTTGATCACCGCAACCGTCAACGATCCGCTGATGGCCGCCGTCAACGCCTACACCGTCAAGGGCCTTGCCACGGATACGGGCGCCGCGACCGTCGTCAACACGACGTCGAGCGTGAAGTAGCAAATACGACATTGCGAATACAAAAGGCCCACCCGCCAGAGACGGGTGGGCCTTTTCGATTCGGGGCGCCGTACAGCCGCCGCTGGCTACAGCGGCTTGATCTGGACCTTGCGGAACTTGACCACGCCCGAGCCGTATTGAAGCGCAAACGGCCCGCCGGCATTGTGCTTGCTGTCCTGGACGTCGGCGGTCTTCTGGCCGTTGAGCACCACGACGAGATGCGAGCCCTGGGCCGTGATCTCGTAGGTGTTCCACTTACCCGCCGCCTTCGGCATCGGATCGACCTTGGCGACGTCGACGATGGCGCCGGTGCCGTAGCTCGGATCCGGCCGCTTGTCGAAGATGTTGACCTCGTAGCAGACCTTGGAATCGATCATGTTACGGACGTCGCAGCGGATGAAGATGCCGCTGTTGGCTTCCTCATCGGTCCAGAACTCCGCCTTGATCTGGAAATCCTTGTAGGAGTCCTTGCTGACCAGGTAGGAGAGGACCTTGGGGTCGTCGAGCTTGTCGGCGGCCATCGCGCCGTCCTTCATCGCCCAATTGGCCTTGCCGACTTCGGTCCAGTCACCCTGCTTGGTGCTGTCGAGCAGCGTGACCCAGCCGTCGATCTGGCCGGACGCCACGCCGGAAAACTGCACGGCCGCGGCGCCGACCAGCAGACCGGCCGCGAGTGTCGAAATACGCTTCATGTAGTGTCCTCCCTCGGTGTTTTTGTTGGCCGCAACCTAGCACCGCAACGCGCGGCGTAAATCCCGCTTTTCATGCTGCAGTTGCGTTGTCGCTCATTTCATTTGTCGCACCCGCCTGCCACGCATGCGTTCGGTGCGGCTTGCCCGGCGCGAACAAGACCGGCTAGCATCTCAACCAACAGAGATGAGCGCAAACCAGCTCACGCGATCGCAATGGAGGAAACCATGAGGACGACGAAGCGGTTCTGGCGATACCTCGCAACGCCCCTTGTCTTTGCCAGCATGCTCGGCATCAGCTCCGCGGCCGAGCTCAATTCCGCCGCCGTGGCCTACAAATTGCCGGACCAGATTCCCTGGAGCCCGGTTGACGCGCGAGGCGAGCAAAACGCAGTCGTTGTAGGCGATCCGAGCAAGCCGGGCTTCTATATGGTCTACACCAAATGGACCAAGGGCAATCATTTCAGTCGTCCGCACTTCCATCCCAACGACCGCTACATCGTCGTGCTGCAGGGCACCTGGTGGGTCGGCACCGGCCCGAAATTCGACCCCGCCAACACGACGCCGATGCCGGCCGGCAGCTTCGTCACCCATTTCGGCAAGCAGGTGCATTGGGACGGCGCCAAGGATGAAGACGCCGTTCTGCTGATCATGGGCGAAGGTCCGGCAACGTCGACGGCGGCGGAAGCGAAATAACCCCGGCGCAGCCAAACTATTCCGGCATTTATTTCTCGCGAGATTCTCCATGCTGTTTCAATGCAAAGTCTGCGGTCCCGCGACCGATCACGGCAGCGTGCCGTTGCGTGCCGGCAAGACAAAGAAGCCCTTTGACAAGCCTTGGCGTACCATCGACATCCATTGTCACTGCATGGTGCCCGAGGCGAACGCGATGGTGCTGAAAGCCACCGGCATTCAAGGCGGCGGACACACGCCGAACGCCAACGCGCATGTCAACGATCTCACCAGGAGCATTCAGCCGCAGCGCGGCAAGATCGATTTTCCGAAACTGACCGATCTCGCCACCCGCCTCGCCGACATGGACCGCGACGGCATCGACGTCCAGGTGATCTCGCCCTATCCCGGCCATTTCGTCTATTCGGCGCCGCCGGAAGTCGCCCGCGACAGCTGCCACATCGTCAACGACCACATCGCCGAAATGGTGGCGAAACACCCTGACCGGCTGATGGGCATGGGCACCGTGCCGCTGCAGGACCCCGGCATGGCGGTCGCCGAACTCGAACGCACCGTAGGCGAACTCGGTTTCCGCGGCGTCGAACTCTGCACCAATGTGGCCGGCGTCGACCTGACCCGCGCCGGGCTGGAGAACTTCTTTGCCCGCGTCGAGGAGCTCGGCGTGATGATCTTCCTGCATCCGTTCGGCACCAGCCTGGTGGGGCGGATGGAGGATCATTATTTCCCGAACACGATCGGACACCCGCTGGATTCCGCGTTGTGCGTCGGCCAACTGGTGTTCGACGGCTATCTCGAACGCTTTCCGGAATTGAAGATCTGCATCGCCCATGGCGGCGGCTACATCCCGGGCTACTGGGGCCGCTTCGACCACGCATGGGCGCATCGCGAGGACTGCCGCGTCACCATCAAGAAGAAGCCGTCGGAATATCTCAAGAAACTCTATTTCGACACCGTGGTGTTCGACGAGCGCGAGCTCAAGCACCTGATCGAGATCTGGGGCGCCGATCACATCATGCTGGGCACGGACTATCCGTTCGACATGGCGGAGCCCGACCCGGTCGGCTTCCTCGGCCGGGTCAAGGGCGTCAGCAAAAAGGACATGGCGAAGGTTGCCGGCGGTAATGCCGAACGGCTGCTCGGCCTGACTGCCAAGGCAAAAACGAAGAAAAAGCCGACGACAAAATAGGAGGCCTGGCAACATTTTCCTCGTTGACGCGTTTTATGTCATTAACCGGGCGAAATTGACCTCGCTGACGGCATAACCCGCCGTCGCGGATTGGCGTCGCGCATCGATGCGGAGTATCATCAGGTGTCAGGAGATTGAATGCATCCAGCGGCGAGACTGCAGTTCGAACGTATGATCGGCGAATATGTTCGATGGCGTGATGTTCCCGAGGACGCACGATCGCCGGCTCCGGCCTGGTGGTGGGGACCGGCGATGGAGTTGCGCAACCTATCGGAGCCGCTGCCGGTCGAATGGTGCGTAGAGCTCGGACTGCCAGATCAGGCGACCTATGCCGCGGGCGCGGACGTCTTTCTCAAGGCGATGGCCGGTGAGACGCTGGTGCCATGGCCTTATGATTTTCCGCGCAAGGCGGCGATGGCAGAACCTGAAGTCCGGGACCTGCATCCGCAACCGTCAGACGACAGTGCCTTTCAGCCTTGACCTGATCTCGGCCTTGCGCGCCTCGTCGTCTTCGGGCTGAAGCGGCGGCGAGATCATCTGCGCTTCGACCCGCAGCAGATTGGCCATTTCCCGCGCCGGCAACGGCTTTGAGAATAGGAAGCCCTGCATCTCGTCGCAGGCGTGGCTGCGCAGAAATGCCTCCTGCTCCACGGTCTCGACACCCTCGGCAATGACAGTCATTCCGAGCGCCTTGCCCATGCTGATGATCGCCTGCGCGATCGCCTGATCCTCGGTATCGACCGGCAGGTCGCGGACGAAGGAACGGTCGATCTTGATGGTATCGATCGGGAACTGCTTCATCAGCGACATCGACGAATAGCCGGTGCCGAAATCGTCGATCGCAAGGCGAATGCCGCGGTTCTGGATCGCGTCCAGCACCTTGATCGCCCGCGACACGTTGCGCATCACCATGCTTTCGGTGACTTCGAGTTGCAACAGCACCGGCGACATGCCGCTCGCCAGCAGCGCCTCGTCGACATCGTGCAACAGATTCGGGTCGGCGAATTGGCGCGGCGACAGGTTGACCGCCATCGTCACCGGGCGCAGGCCGCGGCGCTGCCACGCCATGTTCTGCGCGCAGGCTTCCTTCAGTACCCAGCGGCCGATCGGGACGATCAGTCCGGTTTCCTCGGCGAGCGGAATGAACTGGCCCGGCGAGACCATGCCGAGCTCCGGATGGTTCCAGCGCAGCAGCGCCTCGACACCGGTGATCTGGCCGCTCACCATGTCGATCTTCGGCTGGTAGTGCAACGAGAACTGGTCGCGCTCGAGCGCGCGGCGCAAGGCGCTCTCCAGCGTCAGCCGTTCAATCGATTGCGCCTTGATCTCCTTGGTGAAGAAGCGGAAGCCGTTCTTGCCGTCCTCCTTGGCGAGATACATCGCCATGTCGGCATTCTTGGTCAGGGTTTGCAGGTCCGAACCGTCGGACGGGTACATCGCGATCCCGATCGAGGCCGTGGTATGGCATTCGTGGCCGCTGAGTTGCATGGGCTGGCTGAGCACGGACAACAGCTCGGTCGCAATGCGTTCGACTTCATGGCATTCGCTGGCTTCTTCGAGGATGACCACGAATTCGTCACCGCCGAGCCGCGCCACGACGTCGCTCGACCGCAACGCGCCGCGGAGCCTGCCGCCGATTTCCACCAGCAGCATGTCGCCGGCGTCGTGCCCCAGCGAATCGTTGATGATCTTGAAGCGGTCGAGGTCGATGAACAGCACGGCGAACCGCCGCTCGTAACGCTGCGCGGCGTCGATCGCGCGGCGCAGCATCCCGTTGAACATTTCGCGGTTCGGCAGGTTGGTCAGGCTGTCATGCGACGCCAGATATTCGATCCGCTGATCGGCTTGTGCCTTTTCGTCGACGCGCGCGAAATTCTCCAGCGCGAACGACACGTTGTCCGCGAGCCGCTGCAGCAACTCAGCGAACTCCGGCGTGAATGTATCTTTTTCGGTCGCAACGAAAACGAGAATGCCAACCACCTGTCCGCGCGCGAACAACGGAAACGACGCGCCGGATTTCGTGCCGTCCTTGGTCGCCTGGGCATGGAACGCCTGGCAGCGCGGATCGGCCAGATAGTCGTTGATGATGCAGGCCGCTCCCGACCGGAACGCCATGCCGCACGCGCCGCGCCCTTCCGGGTGCGCTTCGTTGATGGACATCCTGACCGAACGTGCGCTGACGGCGGCCGGTCCGCCGGTCGCGACGACATCGAGATAGTCGCTGTCGGGCTGTGCCAGCGCGATGGTGGTCGAGGTAAACTTGCCGCCGGTGGCGGCCGCCGCACAGACCAGCTCGAACAGCTCGCCACGGGATTTCGCCCGCATGATCGCTTCGTTGGTGGCGCTGAGCGCCGCAAACATCCGGCCCAGCCGCTCCTTCTGCTCCTCCGTCCTCGCCTTCTCGTCGGCGCGGTCGAAATTCTCCAGCGCGAACGACACATTGTCGGCGAGCCGCTGCAGCAATTCGGCGAACTCCGGCGTGAATGTGTCCTTCTCGAGCGAAATGTAGACCATGACGCCGACCACCCGCCCCTGCACGAACAGAGGGAAGGCCGCACCGGAATTCGCGCCGTCGTTGCGCGCGCGGGCGTGAAACGCCTGACTTAGCGGGTCGGCAAGATAGTCGTTGATGATGCTGGGCCGTCGCGAGCGTATTGCCCGACCGCCGACCCCGCGGCCTTCCGGATGGGCTTCGTTGACCGACAATTTCACTTCGCGCGCGCTCGCTACCGTAGGCCCTGCAGCGCCTGCAACGTCGAGGTAGTCGCTATCCGGCCGCACCAATGCGATCGAGGTCGAGGTGAACTTGCCGCCCTGTGCGGTGGCTTCGCAAACCAGCTCGAACAATTCAGGCCGGGATCTCGCCCGCATGATCGCTTCGTTGGTGGCGCTGAGCGCCGCGAACATGCGCGTCAGCCGCTCCTTCTGATCTTCGGTCCTTGCCTTCTCGTCGGCACGCTCGAAACTCTCCAGCGCGAACGACACGTTGTCGGCCAGTCGCTGCAGCAGCTCGGCGAATTCGGGCCAGAACGTGTCCTTTTCGGAGGACATGTAGATCATGACGCCGACAGCCTTGCCGCCCACCAGCAGCGGAAATGCGGCGCCTGATTGTACGTCGTCGGCACGGGTGACGGCATGGAAAGCCGCAACGCGCCGGTCAGCCATATAATCGTTGCTGATGCTGGGCAGGCCTGTACGGAGCGCCGTTCCACTTAGGCCGCGGCCCTCCGGATGCGCTTCATTCACCGACAATCTGACGTGTCGTGTCGTCTCGGCGGCAGGGCCAGCGGCCGCCACGATGCTGAGGAAATCGCTGCCGGGATTGACCAGCGCGATGGTCGTCGAGGTGAACCTGCCGCCATTCGCCGTAGCCTGGCAGACGAGATCGAACAGTTCGCCGCGGGACTTGGCCCGCATGATCGCTTCGTTGGTCGCGCTGAGCGCGGCGAACATGCGCGTCAGCCGTCCCTTCTGCCCTTCGGTCCTTGCCTTCTCGTCGGCGCGGTCGAAACTCTCCAGCGCGAACGACACATTGTCGGCGAGTCGCTGCAGCAGTTCCGCGAATTCCGGCGTGAAGGTGTCTCGTTCGGCGGAGATGAAAAACATCACGCCGACGGGCTGCCCCGAAACAAACAGCGGAAACGCCGCGCTGGCTCTTGCGCCGTCGCTGAAGATGAATTTTTGAAACGTCGTGCCTCGCGGATCGGCACGCAGATCGTTGGCGATACAGGCCTGCCGGGAACGGAACGCGTTGCCGCACAGCCCGTGTCCTTCCGGGTGTTCTGCGTTGAACGAAACCTTGACCCGGCGCATGTTGGCGGCGGTCGGCCCGGCTACGGCCACCATGTCCGGGTAGTCGCTGTCAGGCCGCGCCAGCAGAATGCTGGTCGAATTGAAGCGCCCGCCACTGGCCGCGGCTTCGCACACCAGTTGATGGAGCTCGGTGCGGGATTTGGCCCGCATGATCGCTTCATTGGTGGCGCTGAGCGCCGCGAACATCCGCGTCAACCGCTCCTGTTGCTGGTCGGCCCGCGCCTTCTCGTCGGCGCGGTCGAAATTGTCGATTGCAAACGACACGTTCTCGGCGATCCGCGCCAGCAGTGCGATGACCTCCTCGTCGGCGGCCCAGGACCTGCTGACAAAGAACAGCAATACGCCGACGCTGCGGCCGCCCCTGGTCAGGGGAACAGCCACACAAGCCACGACGCCGGTTTCGCGCTGGACATCCTGCCATGGCCCGCCTTGCGCGGTCCTGGCGAGATCGAGATTGATGCAGGGCCGCTGCGTTCGAAACGCCTCACCGGAAATTCCCTTGCCAAATTCATTGTCGGGATCGATCGAATAGCGCGACCGCGTGATCAGATGAAGGCTCTCGCCGGTGCCGGCAACCGGGTTCAGCCAGGTTGAACCGGGCTCCGCCAGCAGGACGGCGGTCGCGACCGATTTTCCACTGTGGACGGCGGCATCACAGACCCGCTGATAGAGCTCCTGCTCGGTCTTGGCGCGCAAAATGGCTTCGTTGGTGGCACTGATGGCGCCGAACATCCGGTTCAGCCGGCGCATCGCCCGCTCGCCATTCTTGCGTGCCGTTTCATGATCGAAATTGTCGAGCGCAAAGGAAACGTTGGCCGACACCCGCTGCAGCATCGAAAGGATCTGGCTGCTGATCGATCCCGGTTCACGCCGGGTGACCAGGAAGACACCGACGCTACGGCCATTGCAGGTCAGCGGCAGCGCCGCCGCCGCACCGACCTGTGCGGCCTCGGCGCCGTCGCGCCAGGCGAGCGACCGCGCGTCGTTGAGAAAATCGTTGCTGACGATCACCTTGCGGTCGCGAAAGGCCTGGCCGCAGACGCCTGATCCCTCGGGTGTACCGGCCACGATCGAAATGTCGATGCTGCGCAAACGGGCGACGTCATCGCCGCATCCCGCGGCAAAGCGCAGGAGATCGGTGCCGGGCTCCAGCAAAAAGATCGCCGATGCCAGGAAGTCCCCGCTGAAAAACGCGGCTTCGCTGACTTTGCGATACAGCTCTTCGGGTGATTTCGCGTACAGGATCGCTTCGTTGGTGGCGTTCAGCGCCGCGAACGTACGCACGATATCGGTCTTCAACTTCCCCACGCTCCCTGCGAACGATACGGACCAGCTCCCGCGAGATTTATGGGTCGTAGACGCCTAAATCGGCGTTATTGGTCTCCGGAAGTTGCGATTCAGAGTAAATGCGCGGCGAATGACCTCCGCAGAAACACTGAGATATTAAGGATCTGTTGGTGATGTCGGGACCGCGGCATGCCACGCGCGATTCCGGCATTTTCCGTTTCCCGCCAGATCGGTTCCGCCTGATGAAATCCTGACCATGGAAGTCGTCATCTGCAGCATGGCTAGCAGGACATTCTGCCCTTGCTCTCAAGCCACCGCTTTGAGACCATGCCGCCGCAAACAACAAACAAGCCTTCAACAAACAAGACCTGCCACTCGCGCGGGCAATTGAGGAAATCCCATGCCAAACGTTCAGGCCGACCGTCTCACGCGCATCGGCGCGGCGCTGCTCAGGGCCGCCGGCGCATCGGAGGAGGAAGCCAGCGCGGTCGCCATCGGCTGCGTCAATGCCAACCTCGCCGGCCATGACTCGCATGGGGTGATCGCAATCCCGACCTATATCGACCGCGTCAAGGCCGGCCATATCGTGCCCGGCGCCAAGTGGACCATCGAGAAGGAATCGCCGACCACGACCGTGATCGACGGACACTGGGGATTCGGCTTCCACGTCAACGCCAAGGCGATGGCGCTGACGATCGAAAAGGCCAAGACCGCCAATGTCGCCGCCTGCACCGTGTTCCGGCAGAGCCACGTCGGACGGCTCGCCGCCTATCCGATGATGGCGATGCGGGCCGGCATGATCGGGATTGCCACCGCCGATTCCGGCCGCTCGCCGAAGCACGTCGCCCCCTTCGGCGGCCGCGAGGCCCGGCTCGGCACCAATCCGATCTCGATCGCCGTGCCGTCGGATCTCGAAGCGCCGTTCTATCTGGACATGGCGACGTCGGCGGTCGCAGCCGGCAAGATCGCGTTGTCGGTCGCGCGCGGCGAACAGATCCCGCAGGGCTGGATCATCGATGCCGAGGGCCGGCATACCACCGATCCCACCCAGTATCGCAAGGGCGGCGCGCTGCTGCCGCTCGGCGGCAGCGAGGGCTACAAGGGCTCGGGTCTCGCCGCGATGGTCGAGGTGCTGTGCGGCCTGCTTACCGGGCTTGGTTTCGGCGTCGAGCCGACCGGCCGCCACAACGACGGAACGTTCATGGCGGTGTTCAACGTCGCCGCGTTCCGCCCCTTGAAGGATTTTGAAAAAGAGGTCGGCGAGTTCGCGCGCTATCTCAAATCGACGCCGCCGTCGGAAGGCTCGCCGGGCGTATTCTATCCGGGCGAGCTGGAATATATCCGTGAAACGAAGCGACGCGCCGAAGGCATCGAAATCGAGGATGCCACCTGGGATAAACTGAAGGCGCTTGCCGCCGACTACAAGATCGCCGCCGAACTCGACCTGAAATAAGACCTGAACCCGCCGCACAAGGAAAATAACATGACACGACAAATGGCGATGGTGGGATTCCTGCAGGCCCAGAACTGCACCAATCTTCCAAGCTCATGGCGTCACCCGGAATCGCGCGACGATTCGATGTCGGCCGACTACTACCAGGAGATCGCCCGGATTCTGGAAGCCGGCAAATTCCACATGGCGTTCTTCGACGACCGCCTGGCGATGCCGGATCGCTATGGCAACGATCACGCCCATACCGTCGAATACGGTATCCGCTGCGTGAAGATGGACCCGATCGTGGTGCTGACCACGATGGGCATGGTCACCACCAAACTCGGCCTCGCCTCGACCTGCTCGACGACTTATTTCGAGCCGTTCGACGTCGCGCGCCGCTTCGCCACCCTCGATCTGATGACCAACGGCCGCGCCGCCTGGAACGTCGTGACCTCCGTCAACGACGGCGAAGCCCACAACATGGGCAAGGACGCCCATCTCGATCACGATCACCGCTACGACCGCGCCGACGAGTTCATGGAAGTCGTGCTCGGCCACTGGGATTCCTGGGAAGACGGCTCGCTGATCGTCGACAAGAAGAGCGGGCGCTTTGCCGACCCGACCAAGGTGAAGCGGCTCGATCACAAAG
>JAIEPP010000222.1 GCA_019748335.1 Xanthobacteraceae bacterium | reverse complement strand
CAAAATCTCGATCTGCCGGTCATTCAACCCGAACCGGCGATAGATGGCGGTGATCTGCGGCTCGATGGCGCGGTCATTGGGCAACAAGATCCGCGTCGGGCAACTTTCGACGATCGCCGGCGCGATTGCGGAGCCGTCGATGTCGGCGAGCGATTGGGTGGCGAAAATGACGGATGCGTTCTTCTTGCGCAGGGTCTTCAGCCACTCGCGCAGGCGCCCGGCGAAGTCAGCGTCATCCAGCGCCAGCCAGCCCTCATCGATAATGAGCAGGGTCGGCCGGCCATCGAAGCGGCCCTCGATCCGATGAAACAGATAGGCAAGTACGGCCGGTGCAACGCTGGTTCCGATCAGCCCATCGGTCTCGAAGACCTGGATCGATGTATCGCCCAGGCGCTCACCGTCGGCGTCGAGCAAGCGATCGTAGGGACCGCCCAGGCAATAAGGCTGCAGAGCCCGCTTCAGGACATTGGACTGAAGCAGAACGGAGAGGCCTGTCAGGGTACGTTCCTCGAGAGGTGCGGAGGCCAGCGAAGTCAGCGCCGACCAGATATGCTCCTTGGCGTCGGGTGTCATCTCGATCCGCTCACGGCTCAAAATCGAGGCTATCCAGTCCGCCGCCCAAGCCCTTTCGGCGACATCATTGATCCCAGCGAGCGGCTGAAGGCTGACAGATTCCGACGATTCTCCGGCGACTGCCCCGCCGAGATCATGCCAATCGCCACCCATGGCAAGTGCGGCTGCGCGGATCGATCCGCCAAAATCGAAGGCAAAGATTTGCGACCCGGGATACCTGCGAAATTGCAAGGCCATCAGTGCCAGCAACACCGATTTGCCTGCACCGGTCGGTCCGACCACCAAGGTGTGACCGACGTCGCCGACATGAAGCGAGAACCGAAACGGCGTCGACCCTTCCGTCTTGGCAAGAAATAACGGCGGAGCCTTGAAATGATGGTCCCTTGCCTCCCCGGCCCATACGGCAGACAAGGGCACCATATGCGCCAGGTTCAGAGTCGAGAGCGGAGGCTGCCGGACGTTAGCATAGACGTGCCCAGGCAAACTGCCGAGCCAGGCCTCGACCGCATTCACCGTCTCGATCATGCAGGTAAAATCCCGCCCTTGGATTACCTTTTCGACGAGGCGGAGCTTTTCGTCGGCTGCGGCGGGATCGGCATCCCAGACTACGATCGTCGCCGTGACAAAGGCCTCTCCGATCTCGTCCGAGCCCAGTTCCTGGAGCGCCGCGTCAGCGTCCATGGCCTTGTTGTGGGCATCGGTATCAAGAAGCGCGGAAGCCTCGTTGGTCATGACCTCCTTCAGGATCGCAGCCACCGACTTCCGCTTGGCGAACCATTGCCGCCTGATCCGGGTCAGGAGTTTTGTCGCTTCCGTCTTGTCGAGCATGATCGCGCGGGTTGACCAACGATAAGAAAACGCAAGACGATTCAAGTCGTCGAGAATCCCCGGTGTTGTCGCCGTCGGAAAGCCCACGACTGTCAGAACGCGCAGATGTGCTTCGCCCAGCATGGGCTCGAGCCCGCCCGTCAGTGGCTGATCAGCAATCAGCGCGTCGAGGTACATCGGAATTTCGGGCACCCTGACGCGGTGGCGCTTGGTCGAGACCGTCGAGTGCAGGAAAGTCAGGGTCTCCTGGTCGTCGAGCCAGGCGCACTCCGGCATGAAACCTTCGACAAGCTGCAGCACGCGACTGGTCCGATCGACAAAGCCGCGAAGGACCTCGCGCGCATCGGAATCGACGGTGCGGTTGCTGCCCTCGTAAAGTAGCCGTTCCGCTTTCGCTGTGCCCTCGGCCGGCGGAAGATAAAGAAATGTCAGGAAATAGCTCGACTCGTAATGCGCTCCGGCTTCCTCGAACTGTGCTCGTCGTTCGGCATCGACGAGGCCTGACGCCACGTCCGGAAACGTGTTTGGGGGATAGCCGCCCGCTGAATGGCGCTGGGCTTCGACAAAGATCGCCCACCCGGATTCAAGCCGACGGAGCGCATTGTTCAAACGACCGGCAATGGCAACGAGCTCGGCCGGCACGGCGCTATCGAGGTCGGGCCCCCGAAATCGCGCCGTCCTTTGGAATGACCCGTCCTTGTTAAGGACGATACCCTCGTCGACCAGCGCTGCCCACGGCAGGAAATCAGCCAAACGGGTATTCGAGCGACGATATTCTACAAGATTCATCATTTGGATAACTCACGAGTTGAGATGACCGGGAATGCGAAGGTGTCGACGAACGACTTCGACGAAGTCCGGGTCACGCTTGGCGGCCCAGACGGCGGCCATATGGCCGACGAACCAAAGCAGGAGACCCACGATCCAAAGCCGCAGGCCGATGCCGAGTGCCGCGGCCAAGGTCCCGTTGACGATCGCGATCGACCGCGGCGCGCCGCCCATCAAGATCGGCTCGGTCAGCGCCCGATGCACCGGAGCGACGTAGCCGGGGATTTGCCCATTCATTAGATGACAACCCCACCACCGAAGGAGAAGAACGACAGGAAGAAGCTCGATGCGGCGAATGCGATCGACAGACCGAACACGATCTGGATTAGCCTGCGGAAACCGCCCGATGTATCGCCGAATGCCAGCGAGAGGCCCGTGACGATGATGATGATGACGGCGATGATCTTTGCGACAGGTCCCTCCACCGATTGGAGGATCTGGTTGAGCGGCTGCTCCCACGGCATGTTGGAGCCGGCAGCCGATGCCGGAACAATGGTAAGGCAGGTAATCGCGAGTGCGGACGCCGCTACAGCGCCTCGCTTGCTCTGTTGAGCAAACGTCATGTCTCGTCTCCTATGGCTGAAAGAACGTAGTCGCCTGAAGCACTGATCCCTTCGACACCGGCGAGTTCGGCGAGCCGGCGCTCGTTGCCGCGGCCGGAAAGCACAGCGATGACGTTGATGGTTTCGGCGATCAGGGCTCGCGGCACCGTGACGACCGCCTCCTGAATGAGCTGTTCCAGCCGACGCAATGCACCGAGCGCGCTGCCGGCGTGGATCGTTCCAATACCGCCGGGATGACCCGTGCCCCATGCCTTGAGCAGATCGAGCGCTTCGGCCCCGCGCACCTCTCCGATCGGAATGCGGTCAGGCCGCAGACGAAGCGATGAACGCACAAGGTCCGATAACGAGACCACGCCGTCCTTGGTGCGCAGCGCCACAAGATTCGGCGCTTTGCATTGAAGCTCCCTTGTGTCCTCGATGAGCACAACCCGATCCGAGGTTTTGGCGACTTCTGCAAGAAGCGCATTGGTCAATGTCGTCTTGCCGCTGGAAGTGCCACCCGCGACGATGATGTTCTTGCGGGCGGCAACCGCGCTTTGCAAGGCGTTGGCCCGGTGCGAGCTCATGATGCCCGCAGCCACATAGTCGCCAAGTGTGAACACAGCGACCGCTGGCTTGCGGATTGCGAAAGTTGGCGCAGCGACTACCGGTGGCAGTAGGCCTTCGAAGCGCTCTCCTGTTTCGGGTAATTCGGCAGACACGCGCGGGGCGCCGGCGTGAACTTCTGCACCGACATGGTGCGCCACCAATCTAACGATACGTTCACCGTCGGAGACGGATACCGTTTCGCCCGTGTCCATCAGCCCGCCTGACAACCGGTCGGCCCAGAGCCGGCCGTCAGGATTGAGCATCACCTCAACGATTGCCGGATCGTCTAGAAGACCCGCTATTGCCGGACCGAGAGCTGTGCGCAACATGCGCGCACCGCGCGAGACCGCTTCCGACTGAATGGAAAGGATTGCCACCCTGGTCCCCCAATGAATGAGACCGTCCCCGTGCGGCCTCAGATGGGGATCATTAGAGAAAGCAGGATGGGGTTCACTGCAAGAACGCGATCAGCAACGTCGTAGCCTGGCGCACAGAAAGAAAGATCGAGAATGCAAGCTGGAGAACGGAAAATGAAAGCGCACCCGCCAAGCAATCGGTGAGGGCCGAAATACTTGTGTGCACCATTGGACATTCCTTGCCCGCGCTCTGAAGAACCGCTTGCTGGTCCCGCGAGGAACTTGAGAATAAATTGCCAATCGCATCCCTTTGCCTCGCCCGCTCAAGCCGACTGCGGCCTGGGTCCCCGTCGCCTACAGGTGGCGGGCGGCGGACAGGGGTGGTAACTTGACGAGTCGCGCGGGATGTCCTGAAGTGCTGACACTGTTGCGTGGGGATATCAATGGATAGTGAATTTTTCAGACAGCGGGCAGCGCTCGCCCGCGGTCTCGCCGAGAATGCCGATCCGTTCACCAAAAAGCGTCTTCTTGATCTCGCCGAGAGGTACGATGCCAGAGCGGGCGGCCCCAAACCCTCGCGAGCTTCGCGCGGTATCGGGCAGCCAGTGCCCCTTGCCAGCGGGTGGCCCGTATCGGCCGCGGTCGGCGAGGCATGAAGAAACCGAAGCCTGACGCCGCGGCGATCGAGGTGGCATGCGAAGCCTGTGGCGGAACGGGACATCCTGCCGTAAAGGAGATATCCCCGGGACGGCGGATTTATCCCGCACCCTGCAAGGCATGCGGCGGCAAAGGCCGGCTGAGCAAATCATAGCGGGTCTGAATTACCGCTGCCCGTTGGCTTCGGCTGACATCAGGAATTTCGTCGAGTTGCCAGACTCCGGTCTTACCAATCCCCTTGCGACGCCTCGAAGACCCCTTCTGCTGGCGCGAGCACCAATCCCAACTGGTTAGCCGAGCCGGCGTCCGGATGCGCAAATGCGGAGGAGAAATACTTGGCAACGCCACGGAGCCAAGGCACCGCGAACCAGATCAAGGCGACAGCCTGTAGCACGATGCTGAGACCAAACGCGGTCTGATAGGCAACTACAGGATAGTGTCCGCCCTGGGTCGACCAGTGCCCAACGATCAGCCCAATTCCGTATTGAACCACGAATGCCCAGCCGAAATGCAAGAGGTTCAGAGCACCATTGGCACGCGCGGCGATTTCGACGGGAAAGTACTCCGCTACGATCGCATAGCTCAACACCGTGCCAGCACCGACCACCGATACGACGGACCAAGGCAGGATGGATGGAATTGGTACGCGCAAGATCAGCGCGAGTTCGGCCAGCATAAATAGCCCGCCAAATACTGCCAATAGAACTTCGGTCGCGATGCCGCGTTTGCGCAGACGATCCGCAGTAGTTCCCAGCAGTAGGGCACCGAAACTGATCCCCATCGCCATCATGAAGAGCTGATTGACCACGGCTTGATGGTCGAACCCTTCGACGTCAGCCAGCCAGGATGCCGCCCACAACGACTGCATTGCCCAGGAAGATCCGATGCAGGTAGCCGAGAGCGGGGCAATTCTCAGGAAGCGTGGATCCGAAAAAATCGAACGCAAGGTAAGCGGCGTCCCGGAAGTCACCACGCTTCTGTGACTTCCTTCGCGTTTGGGCACGATAAAATAAATCAGTCCGGCAGTAACAACCGTCGCGATCGTCAGGACTTCAAACAGGCTTCGCCAGCCGATCACATTCAGCAACCAATCGGTGGGCGCCGTTGCCGTAACGGCTCCCAACGATCCCAACATGATCATGCCGCCATTCACGAACGCGATCCGGTCCTTCGGAAACCAGACGACAATTGCCTTAAGCCCAGCCATTAACGACGCGGCAACACCAAGCCCTATCATGGCGCGACCGATGAGAAGCTCAGCAAAACTATCGGCATTGCCGAACAAGCTCACACCCCCGATAGCAATCACCAGCAACACGCTCTGGACTCGCCGCGGACCGTAACGATCCAGAAGCACGCCGATTGGGATTTGGGCAGCGGCAAAGACAAGGAAATAAATCGACGCGAGCAGCCCCGTCTCGACTGCCCCGAGCCCGAAATCGGACGCCAGTGCCGGCGATATAGACGCATTAATCGTACGAAAGAGGAAGGAAAGGAAATAGCCCGCCGCGAACGGCAGGAAAACGGAGAAAATCAAACGCCATTTAGAGAGTGGAAGCTCTCTTTGGGCCTCCGGCGCGCGTCTAGCCCCGCCTTTTTGCGATCTCGGGTGCCTACTCTGCTCTGCATCTCGAAAGACGTCATGCAGGTTGCCCGAATGGTTTCGACGTTGGTGAGTGGGCGAATTTCTGTCCCCCTCCTCACCTGCGATGTCGACGTGTTCAGAAGCGGGTTTCTCACCACTCTGCTGTTGTTCCGAAGGGTGTAGGACCTGCTCGCATTCTTGCGACCCCGGTCTTCCCGAGTCTTCGCAATTGAGACGGTCGATCGTCTCCTGCACGAGAGGCCGACCCTGCCGAACGCGACGATCGACCTGTTCCGCCAAAATCTTGAAACGCTCGTCGCCGAGGAGAATCGCGTCACGCTGCCGCTCTTGAGGAACCGGAGGCGTCACGGCTAACTGGTATCGAGCGCAGAGCGCGACCGTCTCTGCCATTACACGCATGTCGTGTTCGAGACGGTCGAACCTGGCGTGCATTTGGTCGAAACGCTCCTGCGCCAAGGTTTCGGCTGAAGGCACAGGGTTCAGAAAATGCTCAAGCGCGGCTTCCACCAACATGCTCTTGCCGACGCCCGGTCGGTCTGTTGCGACATCAAGTCGCCCGCAGACCCCCTCACTAAGCCGAATCGTCACTTTGCGGCGCGCCGAGCTCTTGCGCTTGCGCGACGGTCGAACGTCGCCGCGATCGACTTGCACATCCAGATCGGCCAGCTGTTGCATTTCCTGATATTCCCCGAAACCCATGATCGAGAACGCGGCTTCGCGATACGATTGATGGGTGAACCAGCTTGATGGGATTACAGAAAGGACAGGTCGAGATTGGCTTCAACAGAACAGAACTGCCGACCATATTCTGGCGTAGAAAAAGAAAGGAAATAGGAAATCGCGATGATAGGCACTGACCGCAACTAAGTATCAGTGCATAAGCGACGTCTATTCAGCTAAGAATCACCACAGCCCGATCGAAAACCCGGCTCCCATCATCGGGTGCGTCATCGCCCTCACGCGAGTTTCAAGAGCACTCTCCCTAAGGAGGAAGTGTCGTCATCTTCTTCAATGCGAGTCGGACTGACCGGTGACTGGCGTCGGATTTCCGAACTCAGGTTGTTCGATGCTGACTTCCTTTAGGACCGTCGAACCGCTGGACAGCCGCCGACCGAGCGCTTCGACAAAGCGGTCGTAGCGTTCTGCACCTTTGGCGCGGGCTGCGGGGCCAGACTGCTCCGGGAGTGCTGGCGTTGACGTGAGCCAGAAACGAATGAATAGACCGATTGTCTCGAGCGTGACACCATCGTTACGTTCGAGCCGATCGAGTACCCGGACGATCCGGTCTAACCGCTTGGCGATCGCAGCTTCCCGCCGGTCGGAATCATCCGGGGAAAGAAACGACGCAATTGCGGCCTCGGCAACCAGCGACTTCGGCTTACCCTGACGCTTTGCGTAGGCCTCCAGGCTCGCGAATATCTCGGGATCGAGATAGATGCTGAGCTGAGCTTTTTTCATGTCACCTGCTCATAGGCCCATCTTATCGTCGGGATCGAGGCTGACGGCGCGTGCCAGGCCCTGCATTGATCGATTCAGGGCTGCCGCCTGCACGGCATCGGCGTCGCCCTCGTCAGATGCAGCGTCAAATTCGTTATCGGCCAGTGGCGACGTGAGAACGACTTCCTCTTGTTGCGGCAGCTCCGGTTCGCGGCGAATACCGCCGTTTTGATCGCGTACTTTATTCTTGAGAGCCGCAAGCAGCTTGACCGACGGAGCAATTGCGCTGCGTCCTGACCACTCGTCCGATCGCGCGATGTTGCCAATCGGCACGGCACTTGATGGCTTTAAAATCCGGCTCTGGAACTGCGGATCCTCGTAGTATCGGACCTTGCGGGCACGCACCGGGTGCACGCCAGAGATCATCACGATCGCCTCGTTCGGAGAGAGCTGCATGACTTCCCCGGGCGTCAGTAGCGGACGCGATGTTTCCTGACGGCTGACCATCAAATGACCAAGCCATGGCGAGAGGCGATGCCCGGCGTAGTTCTTCATCGCACGCATCTCGGTTGCGGTCCCAAGAGCGTCCGATACGCGCTTGGCAGTGCGCTCGTCGTTGGTGGAGAACGCGATACGAATATGGCAATTGTCCAGGATCGCGTGATTTGGCCCGTAGGCGCGCTCGAGTTGGTTCAGGCTCTGGGTGATCAGAAAGCTGCGGATGCCGTAGCCGGCCATGAAGGCAAGCTGGCTCTCGAAGAAGTCAAGGCGGCCGAGAGCTGCGAATTCGTCAAGCATCAACAAGAGCTTCTGGCGGCGTCGGCCAGTATCCAAACTCTCGGTCAGGCGCCGTCCGATCTGGTTGAGGACGAGACGCATCAGCGGTTTTGTGCGGGCGATATCGGACGGCGGTATCACCAGGTATAGAGATATCGGTCGATCCCCATCAACCAGGTCGCGGATTCGCCAATCGCTCCGCCCCGTTACCTTTGCGACCACGGGATCGCGGTAAAGCCCCAGGAAGCTCATGGTCGTCGACAACACGCCTGAGCGCTCGTTCTCGCTCTTGTTGAGCAACTCGCGCGCCGACGAGGCCACTACGGGATGAACGCGCTCACCGAGGTGAGGCGTCGCCAACATGGCGTTCAGAGTTGCCTCAATTGTGCGTGAGGGATCCGACAGGAAATTGGCCACGCCTGCCAGCGTTTTATCGGCCTCGGCGTAAAGGACATGCAGAATCGCGCCGACCAGCAACGAATGGCTGGTTTTCTCCCAATGATTACGCCGCTCAAGCGCGCCTTCGGGATCAACCAGAATGTCGGCGATATTCTGCGCGTCGCGTACCTCATAGTCGCCTTTACGGATCTCGAACAACGGATTGTAGGCGGCGCTCGCGGGATCGGTCGGATCAAACAAGAGCACGGAACCGAATCGGGCGCGAAAGCCGGAGGTGAGCTGGAAATTTTCGCCCTTGATGTCGTGGACAACAGTCGAATACGGCCATGTCAGGAGGGTCGGGATGACAAGGCCGACACCCTTGCCGGAGCGAGTCGGCGCAAAACACAGCACGTGCTCGGGACCGTTGTGCCTGATATAGCGGTCTCCAAAGCGGCCAAGCACGACGCCGTCGGGCCCCAGAAGCCCCGCACGACGCACCTCCCTTTTGTCGGCCCAGCGTGCCGATCCATACGTGGTGACGTGCTGAGCTTCTTTTGCTCGCCAGACGGACATGACAATGGCGATGACCATGGCCGCGATCCCGCCGCTCGCGGCGATGCCCCCGCCCTGCATGAATATTGTCGGCGCGTAGGCGTCGAATTTGAACCACCAGATGAAGAGAGCGAGCGGCTGATAGATCGGCCAATGCCCGATCATGAACCAGGCGGGTCCGAGTTGCGGCTGGAAAGCAAGCCGCCAGGCCGTCCATTCGGTAGCCGCCCAGAGAAAGGCAAGCACGACCATGGATACGAGGAGGAGCTGGCCCCAAAGTATTCTGGTTGCTGACATGCACAGAGGTAATGTGCAACTCCAGCAAACATTCAACAGCAATCCGCTTGCCGTCGTAATCATGCGCACAATGGCGTAGAGATCGGCGCGGATCAGAGGGAGAGATCGCGCTTGCGTCCAAAGCTCCATTCGACGCCGCCCGGACCTGCGATGCCGTTCACTTGCCGGCCAAGCTCGCGTTCAAGGGATGGAATCCAGGGCACGAGCTGGAAGCCCAAACCGTTATCGATCATTGCGAAGCGGCCGGAAGCAAGCGACAGCCGCCGGCTGTAAGTCCCCGCGACGCGCTCCCCCGGCTCCGCGGGCAAATGCGCGAGCCCTGTTTCCGAGGCGAGCCGTCGTCCGACTGAATCGAGTTCGCGGCTGCGCAGCGTACCTACCAGGTTACGCCCGATTGTGACCCTGTCTCCGTCGCGGCGGGCGAGGCCCTGCTCCGCCAAAGTGTCGATCCGCCGATCAAATGCAGCGCGGACCTCGGCGCCGAAACCCGCCCGCGAAAGCTCGGTACCATCTCGGGCGACCAGACGCCGGTCGAGCCAGGTCGCCCCTTCCGCCGCCACCTGCTGGTCGAGATTGAGATCCGAGCGGACCGCCAATGCAACGCGCTGCCTGCCCTTTGCGTCCTCAAACCGGCGTAATTCCACAATGCCACCGATCGGGCTGTCACTAGCCATGTCGATATCGGGAAGCTTGAGGTGATGGACGCGTCCATCGATCCCGTCAACAACGGCAAATGCCGTTCCGCGCAGCTCATCGTCGAGGCCGCGCGCCATGAGGCGGCCGACGATTGGCTCACCATGGACTTCCCCCTCCAGCGCCCAGGAGGATGGCGCACGAGATGCTCCATCTCTTGCGAGCGTCTTATGCAGCCTCTTGATGATATCGCCGCGCTCCCCCAGCGCGCGCAAGCGCTGTTCGGTATCTGTGGCCAGAACCCAGCGCGCGGGGCCGGCCGGCTCAGCGAAGCCCAGCCGCTCGAGGGTCCGCATCCGACCAATCCGCAACTCCCGCAGCGGGTCACCCGTAGCCTCACGGTCAGGCCTGAGATCAACCACCCCTTCCGCCCTCCCCGCTTCCCGGGCAAGCGCGCGATCTAGCCTAGTCCAGCGCTCTGCTGTCACCTCCGCCTCGAGACCGCGGCGAACCTCAAGCTCCGATCGCGGACCAAGCTCGAGCGTGACGAGGTCACCGGCCCGGGCTCGCAACCCGGTCGCGATATAATCGCGGCTGATGACGAGGTCGGCTCCGTCGTTAGCGCGGCCGCGCACGAGAATATGGATATGGGGGTGCTCGGTGTTCCAGTGGTCGATGGCGAGCCAGTCAAGCCGCGTGCCCAGGTCTCGTGAGGCTTGATCCATCAGCTCCCGGGTAAAGCTGCGCAAACTCGATAGCTCGGCGGCATCGTCGGGCGAGACAATGAAACGGAAATGATGTCGGTCACCTACGCATCGCTCGGCAAACGCCCGGCCATCTGCCTCATCCCCGGCAGCATCGAACAGTTTTCCTGGCGATCCATCGCGGGTGACGCCATCGCGCTTGAGATACCCGATATGAGCTCGGAGCGCGCCGGGCGAACGCATCTGGCGCACGACGCGCGCTTTGACCATGGCGTTGCGGCCACGAGCGTGCAGCATTCGCGACGCGGCGAGGCTCGCGGCACGCCCGCGCCCGAACCTGCCGCCGCGGCTACTGGCGCCGCGTGAGAGGCCGCCGGCCTTCTGCGCGGCTTGGAGCGCCTGGGCGAGAAAGGGCTTTGTTCGCGGCCCGCGTGTCGAGCGAATCTTACCCGGGCGAACGCGAAAATCGTCGTTACCGCTCATCGATTCCTCCATAGGGTGTTAAAAGTTGAACGCCGATAACGAGTTCTCAAAAAGCGCAGGTTGCGAGAGACGCTCGCAATGTTTGCGAAGAGACTAGATTTGGCGCTCTTCCTCACCCAACCGACCGGCCGCACCTTGCGGCTTTTATCCTGCCCTCCTCGGTCGCTCGTCTCCCGCGCCCAATTTCCGATTCTGAAGCTCCCAAGGGCTCCCGGCGGCTTGGGACAGAAAGCAATTGTGGTCATTGCAGAAGATCCTTGCTCAATGGTCATGAGACAGCCCGGGCGGACGTCAGTTCGGCGCCGAAGACCTGCCGTGAGCCGACCGATGATTGGCGATGTCGCTGCATGGCGGATGCGCATGCTTCATCTAGTTTCGTGCATCCGCGCGGTCGATAAACAGTGGAGCCTCCCGCCAAGGAACTGCACGCCTGGCGCGCACTGCGGTGAGTCCGCCTCGTCCTTTGGCGAGCACTGAGGTGACCGCCGCGACGTAAGCGATCGTATCCCGGGGAAGTGGTTTGCCCGTCGCGAGGTGCTGTTCATACCGCGCCGGACCGGCGTGGTAGGCCGCAAGGAAGCCTGCCGATCCGAAGCGGGCGTGCATTTCTTTGAGATAGGCCGTGCCGGCTAATATGTTGTCGCTGGGATCGAAAGGATCCAAACCAAGCCCATAGCGAACGCTGAGTTCAACCCAGGTGCCGGGCATCAGTTGCATCAAGCCCATTGCGCCACGAGGCGACGTCGCACGTTCATCTCCTCCGCTCTCAACCTGCATTACAGCACGGATCCGGCTTGCCGGGACGGCAAAGCGAGTGGATGCTTCCGCGATCAATCCCGCGAACCGATCAGTGGTCCCGTAATGCGTCGCAGCTTGTGCCCGCGCGCTCAACTCAAAGGCTGTCGCGGCGGTCATCTGGCATAGAAACGGTGCGATGGCCACGATGATGCGAACAATCGCTCCGCGCGAACGGAGCGATACAATCTGCCCTGCCCATGCACGGGTATGGCTCTCGCATTGCAGGCCGCGCGAACATTCGGCATTTTTTAGACCGCCCCGGTAAGGAAAGATCAGAGTGTGCTCGGACGAGCCGCAGTCAGTCGAAGGAGTGATAACCTCTTGCATGATCACTCCTCGTCAGTCCACACAGGCACCGCTCTGCCGATAACGGCGGATGCAGGTAGCGGTCCGAAGTATCGACTGTCGAGCGAGTCGGCGGACTGCCAATTCATGACAAAGACGTCGCCGTCGGCAACGACCCGGCATCCGTGCCAGACCGGCAGCGGACGGCCTCGCCCGTCGCGTTCGTGCGCGTCTCCGACGTCGATGCCATCGACAGTGACCGTCAGGTCGTTTCTGCAGACCGTTTGCCCAGGAAGCGCCAGCACGCGCTTGAGCATGGGGACGCCGACCGGCAGGTAGCCATTGAGATCAAGGAACGCAGCGAGAAGATCGGGAGGCTGTACGGCCACGAGTTCGGTAACGGTTAACCGTGTCGCAGGTTGAACGCGATAAAGGCCGATTGGAACGCTATTTGATGCGTTCCATATGTAGAGCGGCGGCGTCCCTCCGATCGTCGAGAGGAGAAGACCTGTTGCTGCAATTGTCGTGAAAAATGCCGCACACCGAGCGCTCATGACGTAACTCTCCGCCGATGGAGCCACGCCTGGTGGCGGGATTGTGTGTATGGCCGAGGTGTCTCGTTGACCGACAAGCGGTTATGAACGTGGTGCCAATAATCAGGTGCTGCGTCGGCCGGATCGATGCGGAGTGCCTCGACCGCATCGATCAATTGCAGGACTCGTTCGACCTTCGGCCAGCCGGATAGTCGCAACAGACTTTGACCGCCCGGCGTGATCCAGGGGATGGTCGCATAGCCCTGTCCCGGTATCGCTGCGCGCAGGATATCGATGCGAGATAAGACGGTCCCAAAGTCGTTGGACGTCCAACGCACGAAAGCGAAAATGCGGCCAGGAGTGAACGACAGAACGCGCCGATTACGGTCCAGAACCTTCTCGGAAACGGGCCGACCAAACCGAACACAATTCTCGATACGCTTTTCAAGCCACAGAATCTCAACGGTCGTGAGGTCGCTCGCGCCGACTTCGTTCGTTAAATGGCTCTCAGGAGTGTGAGGGTGTGTCTTCATGGATCAGCGCCGCTCTTTCCCTGCATAGGGAATGGGAGCGTGCCGCTTTGCCGGCAGCACTGTGCCGATGCCGGGATCGCTGGTTGAGGTTCTGGTGCCGAGGTCAGCCCATGCGTTGAGATCGGCGACCGCGTAGACGACGCGGGCGCCGATTTTGCGATAGGCGGGACCGGTGCCGTAAATGCGGTGTTTTTCCAGCGTGCGAGGTGAAAGGCCGAGGAATCGGGCTGCTTCGGCGGTCCGCAGATATCGTGGCGGCAGGCCGGCGTTCGGATCAGGCATATGAGCGGCTCCGTGGTCGTCTGGTACGCCGGCGAAATCATCGGCGCGTCGACGGACACCATGGCGGAAGAGAGCCTCAAAGGGGGATGCCGAAGATTGGGGGGTATGTTTTCGGCACCCCTGCGGAAGCTCTCATTTCTTCCGCGATGGTGGGCGCAAGAGCGCGCGATAGCCACCGCGCATCATCGCGAGGCCGTTCTGAACCAGGCGGATGATTTGGCTGCGCAAGTCATGCGCTCTCCAGGAGCGGCCCATAACCCGCGCCTCGCCGAACAGGCCTTCGGCAATTTCGCGATAGCTATGTCCCTGCAACCACGCGTCGAGGGCGCGTATCGTCAAAATCAACCGGCGCCGACGCTGGCGCGGAAGCGCGAGCGGAGGGGTAGGCAGACGGCGGCCTTCGATCGCCGACAAAAGGCGACGTGCCGCTCGCAAGCGAATATCGAAATTGGCGTCGAGACGTAGTTCGACGGCAAATAGCGAGCCGCCATCCGGGATATTGGGCAAACAAACGCGATGGATGGCACCGCCCAGCGGTAGAATGCCATGCCATGCATCTGGCCCGCGGCGAAATTCGTTGCCAGGCACCCTGGTCAGGTCGAGATAATATCGCTCGCTCCCGCCGAAGGAGGATGCCTCACGGAGCGACAGGACAGTCGATAAGGCCTCGGGGGCCCAGAAGATCGGTTGTTTATCGAAGGCCTTTTGTGGATCAGCCGCGAAAAGAGAGCCCCCATTGCTGTCGAAAAGTCTCTGTCGCGCCGCTCAATCGTTGTGCATCCTCAAGGTTCCGAAAATCACTTTGGTAGTTGGCATCACGGCGTAGCCACTCCCAGGCTACGTCCATCGATTCAGCATTTTCGAAGTTTGCGTAAGCTTCCTCGGATCTCCAATCCACAGTTCCCATGGCACCATCTTCCCACTACGCATGACCAAAACGAAGTTCAATTGCAGCCGATAAATGTGTCCATTTCTGGTTGCGAAAAATGCGCTCGCCGAATGGCTTCATCGCCCTCAGCCACGGCGATGAGGTAAGTGTCATAATTACTTCGTAATGCGATCATGTTTCGCTGTCTGGCCACCCATCGCGAAGCAAATGACGATAGCCATGTCGCGCCACCCACTTGGCACGTGCCAGATGGCTCTCGAAAGCAACCCGAGCACGCTCCGGTTCGCTCAATGGATCAATATGAAGAACGATGCGCGCCACCTCACGCCAGTCGGCATTGTCCGCCTCGGCGTCGAGAAGCCGCGCATAGGTGACAGCGTGTTCCTTGTCGTAGGCCGTCAGGACGGGTTCGTCCGGCGCCGTATCTGCAACCTTGACATGTAGCTGCGGCATTACAGAAACTCCTATAGGCGTAGAAGCTTCGACGTAGCGAATGCTGGCTGCACGAGAGCTACTTTCTCGCTGACAGCCTGAATGGTCCACAGGTTTGTGAGCTGCAAATATTAATACCTTCGACTACCGGGGTTCCCAGGCACGGCCGAGAATTGCAGCTCATGATCGAATATTCCCGAGACGCTCGCGTTTTGGAACGGCTGGGACGCCTACCAGTTTGATCGGCGTTGCCGGCACAATTCATCCAAATACATATTATAGTGGATAAACCTCATAGTATGTAAAGCTCCAACTTGCGCATATGGACATGCGCAAGTTGGTCGGCCGCAATTTTGCAAGATTCAGAAGAGCAAAAGGCTTTACTCAGGAAAGCTTTGCCGGCGCTTCCGGCTTTACGCAGCAGTATATCAGCGGCCTGGAAAGAGGCCGACGCAATCCAACGGTGGTGACGTTATTTGAGCTCGCAAGCGCGCTAGGCGTAAGCCACACCGATCTCGTTTCGCCCGATGATGAAGCTCGCTCTGAGCGGGCAAGGAGCGGCAAGCGCAAATAAGCCGGTCAGGCGAAAACCTACAGCGAAAGCCCCGTCCGGCGAACCGGACGGGGCAGTTTGGGACTGAGCCCTATTCGCCGTTCTTCCGCGGCCGCGACCACAGCAAGGTGTAGCCGTCGCCACCCTCATCGTCGAACAGGTTGGCGTAGATCGGCGCGTTGAAGGAGGGGTCGTCGAGTTTGAGCGAGAGGTAGTCGCGACCTTCCTCGGAGCGCTTCGACCAGGCGGCACCTATCTCAGCTCTGCCCACAAAGATTCGGTGGCTAGGAGCTTTGTCGTTGGAGGGGCTGGATTCCGCGACGATGCGGACGCCTCTGGCCTGCAGACTGAGGGTGATGATCTCGCCCTGGAAATCGTTGCCGACCTTCTTGAACGAACCGATGGTAGCCATTTTACTTCTCCTGTTGTGTTTCGAGCCCGCGACCACCGCGGCCTCGATGGCGATCTACAGGCCGAGGACGATCGGCGACGCACCCGCTCGGGCCGCAGCGCAGCGGAGGATGCTGTCGACGCGACTTTCTTGCCTCGCGAGGAATGGGCGTTAGCCCAGGGGAAGAAAGTCGCGTCGACAGCGTTGCGGCTCAGACGATCGAGGCGTAGCCGGTCTTCGGCCAGATCAAGCCATCACAGAGGCCACGTGCGTCCGCGTGCTGAACCATAAGTCCGGGAGAAGATGGCGGAGTTCGGTTCGGCTCGGCAAGAGGTCGAAACGATTCAGCGTAGGAAAAGAAACGAAGGAAGGCAAAAGGCGATATCGTATGTGCAAGGCCAACCGCGAACGAACGGCTCCGGCGCGGGGTCTATGTGGACCCGGACGAAATCAAAGCCGTCCCATCGAAGTATTCCGAGGAAGGTCGCGACTACCTTTCGCTGAAGCTCGCTGGTCTGCGTTCCGCGCGCCGCTGTAGCCGACAAGTTTCGACAGGCAGATGGCGCAGGCTCATTGCTGATGCGCTGCGGCTGTGAGAACCGGTTGTGGATCGCTCCCGACTGCCCCGCCCGAATTGAGCGGGCGGGTCCCGGTGAAGACGGTCAACCGCGTCCAAGCCGTGCCGCCAATAAAGATCGCGCCGAGACAGGCGAAGATCTCACGCCAGGCCAATGACGGCACGCCGATTTGCGACATCGCAAATACGACCTGATAGCCAGCAAGTGTCGCCGGGACAGCAAACAGGGCGGCAATGATGGCACGGATGATCACGGAGCGTGTCATTGTGAAGGCCGTTTGACCGATCGCGAGAGTCATCCCGCCGGCGGCAATGCCAGCAAGCGGTGCTCCGAGAATGCCGGCACCGCCGTGCAATGCCATTATGAAGACGGTGAGTCCGACAAAAAACGGCAAGGCGTAAACCGCCAGCGTGAAGATCAGCCAGCAGAACAAGCCAATGCCAGCGAAGTTCAAGAGAAGTCCAAGGGCGAGCATGGTGGTGGCTCCATATGCAAAGGGGATATGGTTGCGCCTTCCACCACCACCACGGCGCAGTTTTGGATATGCAGTCGAAACGAGGCGGAGTTGCGGCGATGCAACTCCGCTCGGTGGTGTGGAAGATGGCAGGTCGGCGCTCACGAGGCGCCGGATTTCCAAACAGCGATGCCGAGGCGTCTCGCCTTGTCGGCGAGGTTGTCCGGGATTACCGTGCCCGGGAAGTGGATGACGCCGATCGGCATCAGTTCGAGCATGGCGTCGTTACGCCTGAACGGTGCCGCCTTGGCATGCTTGGTCCAGTCCGGCTTGAAAGCGATCTGCGGTACCTTGCGGGTCGTCGCCCATTTGGAGGCGATCAGCTCGGCGCCCTTGGGCGAACCGCCATGGATCAGGACCATGTCGGGATGCTTGGCGTGGACCTTGTCGAGGCGATCCCAGATCAAGTGGTGGTCGTTGAAGTCGAGACCGCCAGTAAGTGCGACCTTCGGTCCTGCCGGCAACATGACCTCGGTTTCGGCGCGGCGTTTGGCTGCGATAAACTCGCGAGAGTCGATCATAGCCGCGGTGAGTGTGCGATGGTTGACCAGCGACCCCGACCGAGGGCGCCATGACGAACCGGTGCGCACCTCGAAGTGTTCGATGGCCTGATCGCGGAAGAATTCCAGGCAGTTGCGGCGTTCGATCAACGTGATACCTTCGGCCGTCAGGCGCTCAAGTTCGACCGATTGCACCTCCGAGCCGTTCTGCTCACGCTGGCTCTTGCGTTGCGCCTGTTCGTTGTCGTCGAGTTGGCGTCCGATGCGGTCGGTGGCACGATGGAAGAGATTGACGGTCGACCAGAGCAGGTCCTCCAGGTCCGGCTCGAGCCGGGTGTCGTTCAGGGTGGCGACGAGGGCGTCGAAGATATCGGCCACGGCGCCAGCGATCATCTTACCTTCGGGCATCGGTCTGGGATCAGGCTGGTCGTCGAATGGACGGTAGCCAAAGAGCTGCAGTTCGCCGAGGACGTGCTCAGTCGGAGATGCGCCGTGCGCTGGCTCGATGTCGTCATGGTCGGTCATGGGTTAAGTCCTTTTGCCGGTTCAGCCGCGCCCATCGCGGCCTTCGTGGCGATCACTCAG
>JAIEPP010000634.1 GCA_019748335.1 Xanthobacteraceae bacterium | reverse complement strand
TCGACCTGGAATCCGAAGCAACGTCCCGGCGACAACAAGTGGTCGATGACCATCTTCGCGCGCGACGCCGATACCGTAATGGCCAAGTGGGTCTACCAGATGACGCCCCATGACGAATGGGATTATGACGGCGTCAACGAAATGATCCTCAGCGACCAGACCATGAACGGTGCGCCCCGCAAGCTGCTGACGCATTTCGACCGTAACGGCCTCGGCTACACGCTCGATCGCGTCACCGGCGAGTTGCTGGTTGCCGAGAAGTATGACCCGAAGGTCAACTGGACCAGCGGCGTCGACATGAACAAGAGCTCGCCGACCTACGGACGGCCGAAGGTTCTCGATCAATACTCGACCGACAAGCAGGGCGAGGACCACAACAACAAGGGTATCTGCCCGGCAGCTCTCGGCTCCAAGGACGAGCAGCCCGGCGCCTACTCACCGGATACGCAACTGTTCTACGTGCCGACCAACCACGTCTGCATGGACTACGAGCCGTTCAAGGTAAGCTATACCGCGGGCCAGCCCTATGTTGGTGCGACGCTCTCGATGTATCCGCCTCCCGGCGAGACCAACATGGGCAACTTCATCGCCTGGGACGGCAAGACGGGCAAGATCGTCTGGTCGAACAAGGAGCAGTTCTCGGTCTGGTCAGGTGCACTCGCCACCGCCGGCGGCGTGGTGTTCTACGGTACGCTCGAAGGCTACCTCAAGGCGGTCGACGCCAAGACGGGCAAGGAACTCTACAAGTTCAAGACCCCGTCCGGCATCATCGGCAACGTCACCACCTATGAGAACGGCGGCAGGCAGTACATCGCCGTGCTGTCCGGCGTCGGTGGCTGGGCGGGTATCGGCCTTGCTGCCGGTCTGACCGATCCGACTGCCGGCCTCGGCGCCGTCGGTGGCTACGCGGCGCTGAGCAACTACACCGCGCTCGGCGGAGCCCTGACGGTGTTCGCGTTACCGCAGTGAGCTGACGTCAACTCGTTCCGGCGCATGGGCCTGGTCCATGCGCCGGTTCGTCTGGCACCGAAGGTCGAGGACAAGCTCTTGCGTAAAATCTGGTTTGTGGCTGCTGCGATCGTCTTCGTGGTATTCGGGGGTATTGCGTCCGCCGAAGATGCGGCCGATCCCACCGCTGTAAAATCCGAAGACGGCAAGTATCTCGACAAGGAAGGCAACCCGACCTTCAAGGTCGCGGCTGACGGCACGGTCGACTGGTACACCTACTCCGGATACCGCCGTTATCACTCGGAATGCCATGTCTGCCACGGGCCTGATGGAATGGGCTCGACCTACGCGCCAGCGCTGAGAGATTCGCTCAAGACGATGAGTTACCCGGACTTCCTCGGTGTGGTCGCCAGCGGTCGCAAGAACGTCTCTTCGTCGCAAGAGAATGTCATGCCGGCATTTGGCGATAACCCGAACGTCGCCTGCTACATGGACGATCTCTATGTCTATCTGCGCGCGCGGGCCAATGACGCCGTCGGACGCGTGCGACCGGCCAAGCATGAAGACAAGACCAAGGCTTACACCGAGGCTGAAAATGGCTGCATGGGGAAGTCATGAACCCAGCGATGCGCGGAGGACAGCGCACACGACGGTCTTCGCGAAGCGAAACAGGAGTTTGAAATGAAGACGCGCGCCGCGGTCGCTTTCCAGGCCAAGAAGCCGCTTGAGATCGTTGAGCTAGACCTCGAGGGCCCGAAGGCCGGTGAGGTTCTGGTCGAGATCAAGGCGACCGGAATCTGCCACACCGACGCCTACACACTGGATGGTTTTGACAGCGAAGGAATCTTTCCGTCGATCCTCGGCCATGAGGGCGCCGGCGTCGTGCGCGAGGTCGGCCCGGGCGTGATCTCGGTCAAGCCCGGCGATCATGTGATCCCGCTCTACACGCCAGAATGCCGGCAGTGCAAAAGTTGCCTGAGCCAGAAGACCAACCTGTGCACCGCGATCCGCGCGACGCAAGGCAAGGGCGTGATGCCCGACGGCACCTCGCGCTTCAGTTACCAGGGCAAGCCGATCTTCCACTATATGGGCTGCTCGACCTTTTCCAACTTCACCGTGCTGCCGGAAATCGCGGTGGCGAAGATCCGCGAGGACGCACCGTTCGACAAGAGCTGCTACATCGGGTGCGGCGTGACGACGGGGGTAGGGGCCGTGGTCAATACCGCCAAGGTCACCCCGGGGTCCAACGTGGTGGTGTTCGGACTCGGCGGAATCGGACTCAACGTCATCCAGGGCGCCAAGATGGTCGGCGCGGACAAGATCATCGGGGTCGATCTCAACGATTCCAAGGAAGACTGGGGCCGCCGTTTCGGCATGACCCACTTCGTCAACCCGTCCAAAGTCGGCGGCGACGTCGTCCAGCATCTGGTCGGATTGACCGACGGCGGCGCCGATTACACCTTCGACTGTACCGGCAATACCGGCGTGATGCGTCAGGCACTCGAGGCCTGCCATCGCGGCTGGGGTGTTTCGGTCATCATCGGCGTTGCGGAAGCCGGCAAGGAAATCGCCACAAGGCCATTTCAACTCGTGACCGGCCGGGTCTGGAAGGGCACGGCGTTCGGCGGCGCACGTGGCCGTACCGACGTCCCCAAGATCGTCGACTGGTACATGAACGGAAAGATCGAAATCGACCCGATGATCACCCACGTCCTCAAGCTGGAGGAGATCAACAAGGGGTTCGATCTGATGCACGAAGGCAAGTCGATACGTTCCGTCGTCGTATTCTGAATCAAAAAGCGACTAACACAGGAGGATAGGTCCATGACTGCTCACATCCATCCGTCGGTTGACGGCGGCGTCAAGAAGGGCTCCGGCAATTTCGCCGGCGGCACCCTGGTCTGCAAATGCAAGGACAAGCCGGTCAAGGTCGTCATCAAGGGCGATGTCGCCCACAACCATGCCTGCGGTTGCACCAAATGCTGGAAGCCGGAGGGCGCGAATTTTTCCGTGGTCGCCGTGGTCCCGCGCGACAATGTCAAGGTGACCGAGAACGGCGACAAACTCGCCATCGTGGATACTTCGGCAACGATCCAGCGCTACGCCTGCAAGGTCTGCGGTACGCATATGTACGGCCGGATCGAGAATAAGGGGCATCCGTTCTACGGCCTCGACTTCATCCACCCCGAGTTGTTCCAGGAAGGCGGCTGGGCGGCGCCGGGGTTTGCGGCCTTCGTGTCGTCCGTGCTGGAGTCCGGCGTCAAGCCGGAAGAGATGGCCGGAATCAGGTCTCGACTGAAGGAGCTTGGACTCGAGCCCTATGACTGCCTGAATCCACCATTGATGGATGCGATCGCAGCCCACGTGGCAAAATCCAAGGCGGCCTGACCAACAGCAGCCCTGACATTTCCCTGAAACTCCGCTGGTGGCCTTGGCCGCCGGCGGAACATTTTTATGGGGCCGGCCGGCGATGGGGCGGTGGACGCCGGCTCCTGTCCGGGCTGCTGGCCTCGCCTGTTTGCAAACGCCAGGAAGCCCGGTAGATCGAACTCTGTTCGAAGAAGGCGCTGACCAGGCACGGAATCAAGGGAAGGCGGCGGAATAGCCGAGCGTGAACAGCGCTGAAAACACACGTTCGAGATGCCGAATGCCGCCGAATCTCGATGTCCTTTTTTGTCCCTATCTTGTCCTCTCCATGCCTTTCGCGCCTATTTGAGCCGAAATACTGTCGCGGCTTCCCGGCTCAAGGAGGCAAGAAATGTCCGATACAGCGCTGTTGGTAATTGACGTTCAGGAGTCCTTTCGGTTCTATAGCGATGCGGACGTGCCTGTCTTTGTCGAGCGGCTGCAGAAACTGGCCGATGGGGCCAAGGCCCAGGGCATTCCGGTGATCCAGGTTTTCCATGTCTCTGAATCCGGCCCCTTTTCACTGGCCTCGGGCCTTGTGAGGACGTTTTCCCAGGTGTCGATTGTGCCGGATGCCGTGTTCCACAAGCGCAAGCACAGTGCCCTCGTCGGCAGCGGGCTCGATGTCTGGCTGGTTCAGAACGGGATTCGCCGCGTCATCGTCAGCGGCATCAAGACCGAGCAGTGCTGCGAGACGACGACCCGCCACGCCTCCGACAGCGGCTATGCCGTCGACTTCGTTTCCGAAGCGACGCTGACCTTCGCCATGAAGGATGCGCGGGGGCGAACCTGGAGCGCCGACGAAATCAAATCGCGCTCCGAACTGGTTCTCGATCAGCGCTTTGCGCGTATTGCGACCGTCGAGCAGGCGCTTGCCGGGCCGGCTGCGAAACGGGCCGCATGAGCGCGGCAGGCCGGCGCACCATTGCGGTATATGTGGTGCTTGCACCGCAGACGCTGCTGCTCGATGTGGCCGGTCCGCTGGAGGTGCTCCGCAAGGCCAACGACCACCAGAGCAACATCAGGTTCGAAACCAGGTTTATCGGGCCGATGTCGGAGGTGAAGAGTTCGGTCGGGCTTACGTTGTCGAATATCGAGCCGTTGCCGGAAAAATTACCGGCGAACGCTTTCGTTATCGTGCCCGGTGGGATCGATGTTTCCGGTCCGGGCCCCGGCGCAAAGGCGGCTGGCGCCGTTGACGAGAAAATCGTCGGCTGGCTCCGAAAGACGATCAAGCCGGATCACACGCTGATTTCGATTTGCGCCGGCGCGTTGCTGACGGGACGGGCCGGCTTGCTGGATGACCATTTCTGCACGACCCACCATGCTTGCTGCGCCGAACTTTCGGAACTGGCGCCGCGGGCGAAAATTCTCGAGAACCGTCTCTATGTGGAGGACGGCCAGCGCCTGACCAGCGCCGGGGTAACGGCGGGAATCGATCTCATGCTGCACCTGGTGAGCCGTCTGATCGATACCGCGTGTGCGGTACGGATCGCGCGGGCGCTGGTGATCTACCTCCGCCGCGCCGGTGCCGATCCGCAATTGTCGCCCTGGCTGGAAGGCCGCAATCACCTTCATTCCGCCGTGCACCAGGTTCAGGATGCCATCACCGCCGATCCCGCGCGCGACTGGAAGCTCGAAGACGCCGCCGCGATCGCGCAGATGAGTCCCCGTCACCTGTCCCGGCTGTTCAATGAACAGGCCGGCATGAGTCTGGCCGATTACACCAACCGTGTCCGGATTGCGCTTGCCGGTGAGTTGCTCAAACAGACACGGCTCGACATCGAGCGCGTGGCGGAGCGGACGGGTTTTGCATCGCCGCGCCAGTTCCGTCGTGCCTGGGGACGCTACCATCCGCTGCCGCCCAGTCAGGTCCGAACCACGGTTTGATCCGTGCTGCGCGCGGCTGGATCCGTGGCGCGGTCACTTTTCCTGCTTGCCGGCTTTCGCGGGCCGGCGTGGTGGGAGGATGATCACCGGCTCAATGTCGTCCTTGCGTGCGGGTTTGCCGTCTTCGTCGACCATGGCGACCCGCAGCCGTTGACCTGAGGTCTTCGATCGCAGCGTCAGCGGCGACGTGCCTTTGCCGATCCAGTGGTCGCTCCACTCGGTCATGGCCATGAACGGCAGGCTCAGCGCCCGTCCCATGTCGGTGAGGGGGTATTCGACCCGCGCCCGCTGTCCGTCCTCGCGATACTCGCGGCGCTCCATGATGCCGAGTTCGACCAGACCGGCGAGGCGGTTGCTGAGCACGCTTCGGGGGATCTCTAGTTCGACCTGAAAATCGTCGAACCGCCTGACGCCGTACAGCGCCGATCGCAGGATCACCAGGGTCCAGCGGTCGCCGATCAGTCCGAAAGCCTTCCACAGATTGCACTGGTCCGGGGGAACGGGCGAACGGCGGATGAGGGGGGCATCGGTCATGAGATCACATTATCTGAGTTGCAAATATGGATCTAGGTTGTTACTCTAAGTCCAATAATTGGACTCAGTGGAATTTAACATGCAATCGCGCCGCGGTGAGGGCGCCTGACCCGATCCCGGCGTGAACTTGATCCATTGGTAACAGAGGAAACCCCTTCGATGCCCAACCGGTCCATGAAGCAGGACGATACGCTCGAGGATTTTGCCATCCGCGAGATCACGCTGAACGACGTCACCAAGCGGGTCTACATCGCCGGCACCGGGCCGGCCGTCATCGTGATGACGGAAATGCCGGGGATCAGCCCTCACGTCGCTCGCTTCAGTCGTTGGGTGCGCGATGCCGGGTTTACGGTGTACATGCCCTCGCTGTTCGGTCGTGACGGTGTCGTGCCGGGAGCCGAAGAGGGAGCGGCGATCTTCCAGCGCGCCTGCGTCAGCGCCGAGTTCCGCGCCTTCGCCGCCAACGAGACCAGTCCGGTGACGCAATGGTTGCGCGGGCTGGCGAAACGGGCACATCAGGAGTGCGGCGGGCCGGGCGTCGGTGCCATCGGCATGTGCTTCACCGGAAATTTCGCGCTCTCGATGATGCTGGAGCCGTCGATGCTGGCGCCAGTGTTGTCGCAGCCGTCGCTGCCGCTGAACGATCCTGCCGGCACCGGCATGGCGCCCGAGGAACTTGCCGCCGTCAAAGCACGCCTCGAGCATGACGACCTCACGGTGCTGGCCTATCGATTCAAGGGAGACCGGTTCTGCCAGGCCCAGCGCTTCGCCGCCTTCGCTGAGGCGCTCGGCGATCGCTTCGTGCCACGGGTGCTCCCGGACCATGCGGCTAACGCCGACCTGCCGCCGTTCTTCGCCCAGCATGTGCCGACGCCGCACAGCGTGGTGACGGCCCACCTGATCAACGAGGCCGGACAGCCGACCATCGCCGCCCGCGACGAGATATTGTCGTTCTTTGTCAGCCGTCTCGCTTCGTGAGCACGGAACACTGGCGGCGGCCGGAGGCGTGTTGCTACGCTCGGCTCGATTGTATCAGAAACTGCTTCACGACTGGAAGTGAAGCGGTCTCTTTGGGCAGGCCAGTCAATGGCCGTTGAAGTGCGGGGGCCGATGTTCGAGGAAGGCGTCAATTCCCTCGCGAATGTCGTGGGTGTGGACGATCCGCGCGAACTGGTTGGCTTCGACGGCAAGGCCTTCGTCGATCGAGAGGTTGATGCCGCGCGTGACGCTGGCAAGGCAGGCGCTGACTGCGATCGCCGATTTTCCGATGATGGTGGCGGCAAGCTCGCGCGCACGCGCCAGCAGCCGGGATGCCGGAACGACTTCATTGATCAGGCCGATGCGGGCGGCTTCTTCCGCGGAAATCTGTTCGCCGGTCAGGATAAGCTGCAGCGCGCGCTTGCGGCCGATGTGGCGCGGCAGGCGCTGGGTGCCGCCGAACGGCGGCGGAAAGCCGAGATTGATCTCGGGCTTGGCGAAGCGGGCAGTCTCGCTGGCGATCGCGAGCGGGCAGGCTTCGACGACTTCGCAGCCACCGCCGAAGGCGAGGCCGTTGACGGCGGCGATAACCGGTTTCGGGAAATTTTCGACACGCCTGGTCAAGGCCTGCCCACGGCCGACGAATTCGCGCATTGCGGTGGTGACGCCGGCTTCGACGCTCGACGAAAAGCCGGCGATATCGGCGCCGGCGCTGAACGCCTTCTCGCCGGCGCCGGTCAGGATCACGACGCGAATGGCCTCGTCCCGTTCGATCGAATCCAGATGCTTCTGGAGCTCATCGATGGTCTCGTAGTTCAGCGCGTTGAGTTTGGCTGGACGGTTGAGCGTCAGCGTGGCGATGTTGCCGTCGATATCGATCAACACCGGCCGTGTTGTGGTGGATGCCATGATTGCCGTCCTTTGGTTGCGGGGGGCGATGCTGCGATCACTCCCCCGGTCGAAACAAACGGATAATCTTCGCCGTCAGATGAAAAATCTTCACTTTGACCACCCGCTGCCAATTTCAGTAGATTGGTGCGCGAAAAGGAGAGGCCGATGCGCGCCCGGTTGCCACCGCTGAATTCCCTGCGACTGTTCGAGGCATCGGCCAGGCTGCTGAGCTTCAAGAACGCGGCCGAAGAGTTGCTGCTGACGCCGAGCGCAGTCAGTCACGGTATCCAGTCGCTGGAGGAGTGGCTCGGTGCCGCGCTATTCCTGCGCACGACCAAGGGCCTGGTGCTGTCCGAGGCCGGCATTGCGTATTTCCCGATCGTGCAACAGGCGCTGGATCTGCTCGCCAACGGCAGCGCGAAGATCGCGAGCCCGGCGAGCCGCGGCCAACTGGCGATCAGCGCGGCGCCGACCTTCGCCGCGCGCTGGCTGTTGCCGCGGCTGCACGGGTTTCGTGAACTGCATCCGGAAATCCGGGTCATCATCGACACCGCGCATGAGCGTACCGAACTGTCGGATGTCGGTGTCGATCTTGCGATCCGGATGGGAAGAGGCAACTGGCAGGGCATGATCGCCGACAAATTGCTGGCCGAGGACATGATCCCGGTCTGCTCGCCGGCGATCCACGAACGCGTGCGCGGACTTTCGGACATCGAGCAGGCGCCACTGATCCACGTCACATCAGTCAGCGAGGACTGGGCGGCCTGGGCCAGAGCGACCGGACGTCCGGCACCCGCCCCGGCAAGCGGACTGCAATTCGACACCATTCAGATGGCGTTCGAGGCGGCCTGCCAGGGGCTTGGCGTCGCCATGGGACGAAAGCCGCTGGTCGATGCAGAGCTTGCTTCCGGCAAACTCGTTGAGGTCTGGGACGGCGTTTGCGGCACGACGTCGTACTGGCTGGTTGGCGCGGAGAGTACGGCAGACGATCCGCGCATCGTCGCATTTCGCCGCTGGATATTGCGGGAAGCCGCGATCCCTGCGTGATCGATTGATCTCACGCGACCTGCAATACGTTCATTCATCTGGACGTGAGCGGTTTTCGTTCGCGGGACAGAACCATTCGTCCTATTGAACCGTTCGCGACGAACGGCCGGGATATGGTCGGCGCTTGACGTATGGAAGCAATAAATGATTGCGGTGATCTTTGAGTCGTGGCCGGCGCCGGGCAAAATGCAGACCTATCTCGACATGGGCGCACGGCTGGGCCCGCAGCTCGAAAAAATCGACGGCTTCATTTCAATCGAGCGCTTTCAGAGTTTTTCGGACCCTGGCAAGTTGCTGGCGCTTTCGATCTGGCGCGATGAGGCCGCTGTCGACGCATTCCGCAAATGGGAAGTCCATCGCAGTGTTCAGAGCAACAGCCGGAAAGATGTGTTCGTGGATTACAGGCTGCGTGTCGCTGCGGTGCTGCGCGACTACGGCATGAACGAACGCGACCAGGCGCCGGCGGATAGCCGCGCCGCGCATGCGTGACGACGAGGACCAGCCTTTGGCGTGGCCGAAGGCTGCTTCGCTCTTCCCAGATTGTACGGATGAAGCGAATGCGCGAAAAACGGTCATGTCGATTTTGCAGGGCATTCCTGTTATGTCTGATCTCAAAACGGCTCCGCTTTGGCTCATTCGGTTCAACACGATCCTGCTCTGGCTTAACCCATGCCTGAGCGTCGCCGCTCTGGTTCTGGCATTGCTGGTGATCGCGGCTGCCGGCCAGCGTTCGAACGGCAACGGCACAAATTCCGCACCGCAAGTCGTCCGCCTAGCAGCCGCGCCATCGCCTGATCTGTGTCGCCCAGCGATCCTTCCGCCGGAAGTGCGAGATTTGTACCTCTACGACTGAGGGCTCCGGTCGCCGTCACGGCAATATTAATCGGTTGCGGAACCCGGTGTCTGCCGTGGTATCAAGCTTCAGCGCACTGACCATTTCGCGTGCGCGGCCAAGGCATCGAAAGAAGTGTCCATGAGTGCAGAGATAAAGCCCTATCGCATTTCGGTCGGCGACGATGTGCTGACCGACCTGAAGTCGCGGCTGCGCAACACGCGCTGGCCGGAGGCCGAGCTGGTCGACGACTGGAGCCAGGGCGCGCCGCTGAAGTGGATCAAGGATATCTGCCGCTATTGGGGCGGGGAATATGACTGGCGCGCGCGCGAGGCGCGGCTTAATCGCTTTGCACAATACACCACCGAGATCGACGGGCTCGGCGTTCATTTCCTGCACGTCCGCTCAAAGCATCCGCAGGCGATGCCGCTGATCATCACCCACGGCTGGCCCGGGTCGGTGGTCGAATTCCACAAGGTGATCGAACCGCTGACCGACCCGACCGCGCATGGCGGCAAGGCGGAGGATGCGTTTCATGTCGTGTGTCCGTCGCTGCCGGGCTTCGGCTTTTCGCAGAAGCCCGCCGCCACCGGTTGGGGCGTCGATCGCATTGCGTCCACCTGGGCGGCGCTGATGGATCGCCTTGGATATGCGCGCTACGGCGCGCAGGGCGGCGACTGGGGTTCCGCGGTGACAACCGCGTTGGGCGCGACGGACCCCGGCCATTGCGCCGGCATCCACATCACGCTCGCGATGGGTGCGCAGCCCAACGCGGAGGGGCAGCCGACGCCGGAGGAGGCGCGGGCGCTGGCGGGACTCAAATATTACGCCGACTGGGATTCCGGATATTCCAAGCAGCAATCGACCCGGCCGCAGACGCTGGGATATGCGCTGACGGACTCGCCGAGCGGACAAGCCGCCTGGATTCTGGAAAAATTCTGGGCCTGGACCGATTGCAACGGGCACCCCGAGAACATTCTCGGCCGCGACGAACTGCTCGACAACGTCATGCTGTACTGGGTGACCGCGACCGCCGCCTCGTCGGCGCGTCTGTATTGGGAAAGCTTTGGGCCGAAGCGCCGCACCGCGCACAAGGTCACGGTGCCGACCGGCGTCGCCGTCTTCCCCAAGGAGATCGTGACGCCGGTGCGGAAGTGGATGGAGGCTAGCTTCACCAATATCCAGCATTGGGCGGAAATGCCGAAGGGCGGCCACTTCGCCGCGTTCGAGCAGCCGGAGCTGTTTGTGCCGGAGGTGCGCGCCTTCTTCCGGACGCTGCGAAAACCATCCGCATAAAGTCGGCTATCGTCGAATCCGGCGCCCCGCTAGATTCCGGCCATCAAGGCTCGCCCGGAGGGGGAAAAAGAAGCCACACCTGCCAGGGAGTGGATTGCAATGCTTGCTTTGATCGAAGGGCATCCGAACGTCGATGTCATCATCTTCTATATTGTGGGGTCCGCGCTGTTGACGCTGATCCTCTACCGCCACCACCGAAAGACGAGTTAGCCGGCCCGATCTCCGGATCGGCCGGCCGTAGGTCTCGGCCCGTCCAATTTCAGCTCCAGATGGGCCGAAAGCCGCAGTTTTGCGCGCTTTTGGTTCCCCTCGGACCGAATTCCACGGCGCCGGCCCGCTGACAACGGGATGGCGTTGCGGACGAAATCGCCCCGAAAACCGGCTCAAGCGGCATGTTTGTTGCATTTCAAACAGGCAACAAAGGAGCTGCGTCCATGATCAAAATCCGCCGTCGTGAATTCATTGCCGGTCTTGGTGCCGGTCTATTGGCCGCCCCAGCCATCGTGCGGGCGGAGGGGGAGCCTATCGTCATCCGCGCCGGCGCGCTGAAGTTGATTCATTCGATCGCGCCTTACTTCTACGATCAGTTCGTGCCCGCAGGCTACAAGATCGAGGTGCTGCCGTTCGAAACCCCGACCGAATGCAAGAACGCGGTGGTCACCAAGTCGGTGGATTTCGGTGCGTTCGGCATTGCCGCCGCACTGCTCGGCGCCGCCGCCGGTGAGCCCGTCGTGGTGATCGCCTCGACCTGCAACCGCGGCATGGCCATCATTGCCAAGAAGGACGCCGGCATTGCTTCGATCAAGGATCTGAAGGGAAAGCGCGTTGCGGTGTTTCCGGGCACGACGCAGGAGGTCTTCTTCCTGGAGCGGCTGCGTATGGAAGGCATGACCATCAAGGACGTCGAGCCGGTGCGGGTATCCTTTAGCGAGATGCATATCGCGCTGTCGCGCGGCGACATCGACGCCTATGTCGGGGCTGAGCCCGGCCCCGGTGTATCGTTGTCCAGTGGCGTCGGCACGCTGGTCGAATATCCCTATTCGACCGCGATGGGATCGCTCAACATGGTGTTCGGCACCCATCGCGATGTGATCACCGAGAAGCCGGACCTGGTTCGCGTCATGCTTGGCATCCACCAGCGCGCGACGGATTACGCCGCCACCAACAAGGAGGCGATGGTCGCGATGGCTTCCAGCAAGCTCGGTCAGAAGAAGGAGGCGATCGAGGCTTCGGTGCCCAATGTCGAGCTGACCTGGCGGCTCGACGCCAAGCAGATCGAACAGTCCAAAATCTACGCCGACCACATGCTGGCGCTGAAGCAGATCAAGCGGATGCCTGACTTCGCGACCTTCATCGACGCCAGCTTCGTCGATGCGATGAAGCCGACCTGACCGTGACCACGGTCGCCTCCCATACCGAGGAAGAAGCCGCGTCGGCGGGCGAGACTTCGCAAACGGCGTTATGGTGGCCGCGGCTGCGGCCGGTATTGCTGGCGGTGACGTTTCCGCTGGCGATGCTGGCGTTCTGGCATTTTGCCACGGTGGGGCGGCCGGGCAGCCTGATTCCGCCGCCTTACGAGGTCTGGCAGGAGCTGCAGGACCTCGCCTTCGGCGGTATCAATGACGACGCCTACAGCAGGACCCTGCACATTCATTTGCTGGCTTCGATCAGCCGCGTTTATGGCGGCTTCGCGCTGGCTTTGATCGTCGCCTTGCCGCTGGGCATGCTGATCGGCCGCGTGCCGCTGGTGAGGCAACTGCTCGATCCGACCATCCAGATTCTGCGCCCGGTGCCGGTCACTGCGTGGCTGCCGCTGGCGATGATCATCTTCGGGCTGGGGCCACGCTCGGCGTTCTTTCTGGTGTTTCTCGGCGCATTCTATCCGATCCTGGTCAACACCATTTTCGGCGTGCGTTCGGTCGAGCCGCGATTGTTCGAGGCCGCCTCGATGCTCGGCTGCACCGGCCCGGCGCAATTTTTTCGGGTCGTGCTGCCGGCGGCTTTGCCGTCGATCTTCACCGGCATGCGGCTCGGACTAGGCTTCGCCTGGGTCGTCATCGTGGTCGGCGAAATGACCGGGGTGCAGACCGGGCTTGGTGCCATCATCATGGAGGCGCGGCAGCTGTCGCGCACCGAAATCGTGATTTCCGGCATGATCGTCATCGGTATCTTCGGCTTTCTGTCCGATCAACTGGTGATGCTGATCGGCCGGCGGCTGCTGGCCTGGAGTCCATCGCATGGCTGAAGCCACAATTCCGATTCTGGAAATGAAGAATGTCGGCAAGACCTATTCGCAGAATGGCCGGTCGATCGAGGCACTGCGCGGCGCCAATCTGAAGGTCAAGAAGGGCGAGTTCATCTGCCTGATCGGTGCTTCCGGTTGCGGCAAGTCCACCTTGCTGCGCATGGCCGCCGGATTCGAGGCCGCGACCCATGGCGATAACCTGATGTGGGGCATGCCGATATCAGGGCCGGGGCCGAGCCGCGGCATGGTGTTCCAGGACTACGGATTGTTCCCCTGGCTCAGTGTGCGCGACAATATCGGCTTCGGCCCGAAATCGCGGGGCCGCGCCACGGCCGAAATCCGCGAGACCACGGAACGCTTCATCGAACTCGTCGGCCTGCAGAACTTTTCCGACGTCTATCCGCACCAGCTTTCCGGCGGCATGAAGCAGCGCGTCGCCATCGCCCGCGTGCTCGCCAACGACGCCGAGGTGGTGCTGATGGATGAACCGTTCGGCGCGCTGGACGCGATGACGCGCGAGCGGTTGCAGGACGAGCTGGTCGAGATCTGGTCGCGCACAGGGCTGACAGTTCTCTTTGTCACGCATGCGATCGAAGAGGCGATCTTTCTGGCCGATCGGGTGGTGGTGATGTCGCCCGGACCAGGCCGGATCGACAACGAATACATCATCGACCTGCCTCGGCCCCGTGACACCACCAGCAGCGAGTTCAACGAATGGCGGCGTCTGCTGTCGTCGCAACTGCACAGCCATCACGGACGCAAGGCCGGCTGATCCGCTGTTGCAGCGTGCTATCCCCGACAAGCAAAAGCCCCGGCTGACTGGATCAGCCGGGGCTTCTTCGTCAGGCACGCCTCACGAACATACGTTCACGAGCCGGACACGCGGGCCGCTGAAGGCCTCGACGAGCTGCTTCTGATAGCAGCCGTCGTTTCCGCCGACGTAGAACGACGGGCCGCCGAAGAAACGGCTGTGGCGACAGCCACCATGCCAGTATCCGCCGTTGTTGCCCCAGTTGCCCTTCGGGTAAATCCCGCCATACGGGCCACCCATTTTTCCACCGTTGTGCCCGCCCATGCCGTTCGCCGAAGCGATCGTGGGAGCGAGCGCTGCGCTGAGCGAAGCGACGGCGACAAGTGCGAGAGTCATTTTACGAAACATCGTTTTCTTCTTCCATGTGTTGTGGTGCTGTGCACCGTTCAAGTGTCGATAGGACGTCACTTGCATGGATATGGTTCACCGCATTTTTCTGAACGATTGTTCAGGCAATCGTTTGAAGGCGCAGAGATTTTCGGCGCTCACCGCAGCCTGATCATCGCGGCCGCCGACTGCAGCATTACGCGATGCGAGGCCTGCGCAAATTGCTCCTGACAAGACCAGGACAAAGGTGCAGACTGCCGTTCAAAGCGAACATCGGACACGCAATATAGTCCGAGGCTGGGGAGGCGCTGCCATGCGGACTGACCGTGATTTGCCGGGAACCGGACGCATACCTCCGCCGCCCGCGAAATCCAGACATTCGGGCCATCTCACGCGCCGAAGCCTGCTCGCCAGTGCAGCCCTTCTGATCATGACCTCAGGCGTCAGCGCCCGCGTCGTGACCAAGGTATTGCCCTGGCAGCCAAATGAGGCCTATCCGGTTCCGCCAGTGATTCCCGGTGGCTATCTTTTCTTCACACCGGCTGAAGCCGCCACCGTCGACGCCATCGTCGATCGCCTGATCCCGACCGACGAGCTTGGCCCCGGCGCCAAGGATTCCGGCGTCACCACCTTCATCGACCGCCAGCTCACCGGACCGTTTGGCGGGCACGACTGGCTCTATATGCAGGGGCCATTTTCCTCGACGCCGTTGCCGACGCAAGGGCTGCAATCGCCGCTGGTGCCGCGGCAGCAATACCGTCTCGGGCTCGCGGCGCTGGAGGCGTATTGCAAGGCGACGTTCAGCGGCAAGAGCTTTGTCCAGCTTAATGGCGACGAGCAGGACAAGCTGCTTGGCGGCATGGAGAAGGGCGACATCAAGTTCGAAAACTTCTCGAGCCGGATGCTGTTTGGCGCTGTTTATGCCAATACCATGGAAGGCTTCTTCGCCGATCCGATCTATGGCGGCAATCGTGATATGGCGGGCTGGAAGCTGATCGGCTTCCCCGGCGTTCGCTACGATTTCCGCGACGTGATGGCAAAGCCAAACCAGGCCTACACGCTGCCGCCTGTCGGCATGCAGGGCCGTCCGGCGTGGGGAGAGAACTGATGGCCCGCCGTCTTCCCCACAAGGATGTCGTCATCGTCGGTCTCGGCTGGACCGGATCGATTATGGCATTGGAACTCGCCCGCACCGGGCTCGAGGTGGTCGCGATCGAGCGCGGCCCGTGGCGCGATACCGCGTCCGATTTCAACATCGGCACCGCGCCCGATGAGCTGCGCTACGCCGTTCGGCATGATGTGTTTCTGCGACCGAAGCAGGAAACGCTGACGATGCGGAACAACCCGTCGCAGACCGCGCTGCCGATCCGCAAATGGGGCAGCTTTCTGCCTGGCAACGGTGTCGGCGGCGCCGGCGTGCACTGGAACGGCCAGACCTGGCGTTTTCTGCCCGATGACTTTCGCATCCGCACGCACATGATCGAGCGCTACGGCGAAGGCATCATGCCGGAGGGCCATCAGATTCAGGATTGGGGGATCAGTTACGAAGAGCTCGAACCTTATTACGACAAGTTCGAATACGTCGCGGGGATCTCCGGCAAGGCGGGGAATATCAAGGGCGCCAAGCAGGCGGGCGGCAATCCGTTTGAAGGCGCGCGCGAACGCGAGTATCCGACGCCGCCGATGACTCAAGGTTATGCCCAGGAGCTGTTCACCAAGGCGGCAGGCGGTCTCGGTCTGCATCCGTTCCCGCGTCCGTCCGCCAATATTTCGATTGCCTACACCAATCCGTACGGCTGCAGCATGGCGCCATGCACCTATTGCGGTTTCTGCGAACGTTTTGGTTGCTCAAATTATTCCAAAGCGAGCCCGCAGACCTGCGTGCTGCCCGCACTGGTGCGCGAGCCGACCTTCGAGGCGCGTACCGAGTGTGAAGTGACAAAAATCAATCTCGCCAAAGACGGCAAGACCGCGACCGGCGTCACTTATGTCGATCTCAACGGCGAGGAATGGGAGCAGCCGGCCGACGTCGTGTTGGTCTGCGCCTACGCCCTGTTCAATGTCCGGCTATTGCTGCTGTCAGGCATCGGCAAGCCCTACGATCCGGCCACCGGCGAGGGCACGGTCGGTCGCAACTATGCCTATCAGACCGGCTCGGGATCGACGGCGTATTTCGAGGATGCCAAGTTCAACCCGTTCGCCGCCGCCGGCTCGCTGGGCGCCGCGCTCGACGATTACAACAGCGATAATTTCGATCACGGGCCCCACGGCTTTGTCGGCGGAGCCTCGATCACCTGCGCCTATACCAATGGCCGCCCGATCCAGTATCACCCGGTGCCGCGGGGAACGCCGACCTGGGGTAGCCAGTGGAAGAAGGCGGTCAAGGAGACCTATCAGCGCGTCACCAATGTCGGCGCGCAGGGCAGCGTGATGAGCTACCGCAACAACTACCTCGACCTCGATCCGACTTATAAAGATCCGCTCGGCCGTCCACTGATGCGGATGACGTTCGATTTTCAGGACAACGAGAAGAAGATGGCCAACTGGATGGCCGATCGCTGCGACGAGATCGCGAAGTCGATGGGCGCCAAGACGACACAGGTCAATCGTCTCAATACGCCCTGGAACGTGGTGCCGTATCAGTCCACGCACAACACCGGCGGCGCGATCATGGGCGCCGATCCCCGGACCAGCGTGCTCAACCGCTATCTGCAGTCGTGGGATGTCTCGAACGTGTTCGTGATGGGTGCTTCCGCGTTTCCGCAGAACGCCGGCTACAACCCGACCGGCACGGTGGGCGCGCTGACCTACTGGTCGCTCGACGCGATCAAGAAATATCTGAAGTCGCCCGGGCCGCTGGTGCAGACATGAGGCGGGCAATGCGAAACGCCATCGTATTCGCCGCCCTGGTCGCAGCCGTTCCGGCGCTGGCGGAGCAGGATAACTACATCGAAGCGCAGCGTGGCAAGGCGCTTGCGACCGTGGGCGATTGCATCGCCTGCCACACCGCGCCCGGCGGCAAGCCGTTTGCCGGCGGCTTTGCGCTGCAAACGCCGTTCGGCGCGATCCTGACGCCGAATTTGACGCCCGACGATACGACCGGCATCGGCCGCTGGTCAAAGGACAATTTTGCCCGCGCGATGCACGAGGGCAGGCGGCCGGACGGGGCCTATCTCTATCCGGCGTTTCCCTATCCCTATTACACCAAGGTGTCGCGCGCGGACGTGGATGCGATCTACGATTACCTGCGGACGCTGACGCCGGTCACCAACAGCGTCAACCGCAAGACGCTGCCGTTTCCGTTCAACATCCGCAGTTCGATGTGGGGATGGAACGCGCTGTATTTCACGCCGGGCTATTTCACTCCGGACGCCAAGCGTTCCGAGGAATTCAACCGCGGCGCTTATCTCGCCGAAGGTCTTGGCCACTGCGGCGCGTGCCACACGCCGCTGAACGCCTTTGGCGCCAACAAGGCCGATCGCTACCTGCAGGGCAACGCGATCGACAATTGGATCGCGCCCAATATTACCAACGATCCGCAAGCGGGTCTCGGCAAATGGTCGGTCGACGACATCGTGCAGTATCTCAAGAACGGCCAGACCGGCAGCAGTCTTGCCAGCGGCCCGATGAAGGACGTCATCGAGAATTCGACGTCGAAGATGCCGGATGCCGATCTCAAGGCGATGGCGGTCTATCTGAAGGAACGCGGCGCAGCCGGCACGCCGGCGCCGACGCCGGTGCCGGCGACCGATCCGCAAATGATGGTCGGCCAGGCCATCTTCACCGATACCTGTTCGGCCTGCCATGTCAGCAACGGCAGCGGCCTGGCGCGGCTGTTTCCGCGTCTCGCCGGCAATGCGATCCTCAAGCAGGACGATCCGTCGTCGCTGGTGCA
>JAIEPP010000087.1 GCA_019748335.1 Xanthobacteraceae bacterium | reverse complement strand
TCGCCGAGCTGCGCCAGCATCGAGATGCAGCGCGCGGTGACGTCCTCGGTCGGCGGATCGAGCAGCGCGCCGTGGTCCGAGAACGGGATGTTGTTGAGGTAGTATTCGAGGTTGTTGGCGTCGAAGGCGGCCCAGCCGCCGTCGCGGCTCTGCAGGCCCTCGATCCACTCGCGCCCGCGCGCGATCGCCGTGTCGTATTCCTGGCTGCCGGTCCGCCGGCGCGAGCGATCCATCGCCATCACCACGACCGCGGTGTCGTCGAGATCGGGATAGTGCGCATTGTTGTACTGGAACGCCCAGCCGCCCGGACGGACGTTGGGGGCCTTGACCGCCCAGTCGCCCTTGAGGTCGAGCACCTGCCTCGGCTTCAGCCAGTCGAGGCCCTGCTTCATCTTTGCCAGCGTCTCTTCGCCACCGGTCTCCGTCAGCGCGTGGCAGGCCAGTGCGGTGTCCCACACCGGCGAGACGCAGGGCTGGCAATAGGCCTCGTGCTCGCCGATCACCAACAGCTTGTCGATGCCCCTGCGGGTGACCGCGCGCGGCGGAAAATCCTCACCCTTGCCCAGCGCCTCGTACATCATCACGATGTTGGCCATCGGCGGGTAGATGGCGCCCATGCCGTCTTCGCCGTTCAGCCGCTCTTCGGTGAAAGCGAGCGCGGCATCGATCGCGCGCTGGCGCAATGATTTCGGGAACAGCGGCTCGATCACGCGCAGGATCTTGTCGAGGACGCTGAACAGCGCGAACCAGCCCCAGCTTTGATGCGGCGCCTTCTTGGTCATGCCGACCGACTTGGGGTCTTGCAGGAACAATTCGTCGATGCCGACGCCTTTGGGATTTTTCGCGCGCGGCTTCAGCGCCGCCATCACCATCAGCGGCACGATGGTGGTACGCGCGCAGTAGGAAATCTTGTTGATATGGAACGGCGACCACATCGGCAGCAGCATGATCTCGACCGGCAGCACCGGCACGGCGCGCCAGCCCAGCACGCCATAGAAAGCCAGCAAAAACCGGGTGAAAACATTGACGCCACTGGCGCCGCCACGGCTGCGGATCGCCTCGCGCGCGCGCACCATGTGCGGCGCGTCGACGGAATCGCCGATCATCTTCAGCGCGAAATAGGATTTGACGCTGGCGCTGATGTCGAACGGGCCGTCCTGCACCAGCGGCCAACCGCCATGGGCGCCCTGGGTGCGGCGCAGATAGTTCGCGATCTTGGCTTCGAGCGCGGCATCGACGGGCTCGGCGAGATAGTGGCGCAGCAGCACGTATTCGGACGGTATCGTGCTGTCGGCTTCGAGCTCGAACACCCAGTGTCCGTCGGACTGCCGGTAGCCGAGCAGCCCTTGCGTCGCCGCGGAGATGCTCTTCTCCAGGGCCGCGTGGTCGACTGCAACGGTGTGATCGTCAGAAAGCATAACGCTAGACATCCCTCTGTTCGCGGCCCGCTTCCGTGAAGCCGGTCACGTAACGTGACCGGTCACGCTGCGTCCCGATCGGGCGTGCTACCCGCCCAGAACCAGATCGGCGGCACGGTCGCCCGACCGCACCGATCCCTCGATGGTTGCCGGCAACCCGGTATCAGTCCAGTCGCCGGCGAGAAACAGGTTTTTGTAAACCGTCTTCGGGCCGGGCCGCAGCGCATTCTGCTCCGGCGTCGCCTCGAATGTGGCACGGCGCTCACGCACGATCTGCCACGGCGGCAAGGGAGTTTCCTCCGGCACGCCAGCGGCCTTGCAGACATCTAGCCAGATCGCCAGCGCCAGCTCCTCGCGCGGCATGTCGACCAGGCGGTCGCCATTGCTGATGGTGACCGACAGCCTTCCGGGGAATGCGAACAGCCATTCCACCAGGCCGCCGACGACGCCGAGAATGGCCGGAGAATCCTTTGGCGGATCGAAGCGGAAATGCGCATTGACGATGGCGCGGAATTTCGACGGGGTCTTCAAGCCCGGCAGCAGCGACGCCGCCGGTCGCGGCGGCACCGCGAGCACCACCACATCGTCGGCGCCGACCGCGATGCTGTCGTCGCCGAATTTAAGTTCGCCGACCTTGTCGCCGGCGAACGCGAACTCGCGCAGCTCATGGCCGAACTGGATCGAGGCGCCCTTGTCCTGTAGCAGCTTGATCGCGGGCTCGACCAGCACCGCGCTGAGACCGTCGCGCGCGATCAGCGGCCGGCAGGCCTGTCCGCCCGCCAGCAGCGTTTCGCGCACGATCGCACCCGCAAGGCCCGCCGAGCCCTCGGGCGGATCGACATTGAGGGCTGCCAGCAACAGCGGCTGCACCAGCCGCTGGTACAGCGTGCCCTCGCAGGGGATCGCCTTGCCGACCAGTTTATCGGTGCCTGCCCAGATCAGCGGCATCAGTGCGAAATAATCCAGCAGCCCGGTGTCGGGGACGCGGCGCGTCTGGTCGAACAGCCACAACGGCAGGCGGCCCTCGCCGAGGTCGAGCTGCCAGCGTTTGCCGGTTGAGAGGTCGACGAAGGGAAACTGCGCGCGCTTCGGTCCGACCAGCCCCGCCTCGGTCCCGATCGAGCGGGCGTAGGCCCGGGCATGGCGGTTGCCGGACAGCAGCAAGTGGTTGCCGTTGTCGATGGTGAGGTTGGTGGCGGCGTCGAAATAGGAGCGGCAGCGGCCGCCGGCCTGCTGCGTCGCCTCGTGGACGTGCACGCGATAATTGGCGTTGGCGAGCCGCACGGCGGCGGAGAGGCCCGAAATGCCGGCGCCGATGATATGAACGTTTTTTGGCATCAGATGATCGCGTATCGGAGAAGGATGGCGATTTTCGCCATCTTGTTGACGCGTACCGGCTCGCGCGGAACGGCAAAGCCCCGCGCGATCAGGAGCTCCAGTACCGCGCGATAATATTTCGACATGATCCGCGGCGCCCGCACCGCACGCCGTGAGTTGCGCTTCATGATTTCGTCGGCCTGTTCGAAATGCGACTTCGCCCGTTCGACCAGCGGCAGGCACACCTTGGGCAAGTTGCGGTCAACGATCACCTTCGCCGGATCGTCGCTGGTGATGCCGGCATGCAGCAGGCCTTCGCGCGGCAAATAGAGCCGGCCGAGACCGGCGTCCTCGTCGATGTCGCGCAGGATGTTGGTCAGCTGCAGCGCGCGGCCGAGATGGTGGGCCAGCAGGATGCCGTCTTGCTCGGGCAGACCGAATACCCGCACCGACAGCCGCCCCACCGCGCTGGCGACGCGGTCGCAATAGAGATCGAGCGTTGCCATGTCGGGCGCCCGGATGTCCTGCGGCACGTCCATCTCCATGCCGTCGATGATGGCAAGGAAATCCTCGCGCTTGAGGCCGAAGGCCTTCACCGACGAAACGTAATCCTTCAGACGCTCCGGCGGACGGCCCTGATACAGCGCGTCGACGTCGTCGCGCCACGCTTGCAGCGCCGCCAGTCGCTCCGGCCGCGGCCCGTCGGAATCGGCGATGTCGTCGACCTGGCGGCAGAAGCTGTAGATCTCGAACATCGCCTCGCGCTGCGCGCGCGGCAAGATGCGCATCGCGGCGTAGAACGAACTGCCGGACGCGGTGGTGCCGTAATCTGCGTTGGCCGCCGCCGTCTCGATCGTCATGCGCCGGCCGCCGGTTTCGACACCGGTCCTCGGCTTAACGCACGGCGTGTCGTCTCGCCGGCAATGCTGGCGATGCTCTGGCCCAGCAATTCGAGCGGAGACAGATGCACGCGCTCGCTGAGGGGATCGCGCACCTTCAGCATGCCGACGATCTTGTCGGCAAAAGCCTGGATGACGGCGATCTCCAGCCCGAGCCGGAAATCCCGCACCTCGGCGCCGAGCGACTTGCTTTCGTCGAGCAGGGTTTCGGTCCGCACCGCCAGCGCCTGCAGGCACTGCAACAGCGGCGGCGGCGACTTCGCTTCGCCGAGCATTTCGACCGTCGCGCCCGCGGCCGCCAGCGCGTCGCGCGGCAGGTAGACCCGGTTCAGATTCCTGTAGTCCTTGGCGCAGTCCTGCAGATGGTTGTTGATCTGCAGGCCCGCGCACAGCGCATCCGAGGCGGCCCAGGTCGAGGGGCTCTCGCCGTGGACGTCGAGCATGAAGCGGCCGACCGGCATCGCCGAATAGCGGCAATAATGAATGACGTCGTCCCAGTTCTCGTAGCGCAGCTTGGTGACGTCCATCCGGAACGCGACCAGCACGTCGAGCGCGTGGCGCGGCGCCATTCCGCGCCCGGCCAGCGCGTTCCGCAGGCTGACGGCTTCCGGCTGCGTATCGCCCTTACCGAGCAGTTCCGCCTCGAACAAATCGAGATAGCGCAGCTTCTCGTCGGCCGCGAGCGTGGCGTGATCGGCGATGTCGTCGGCGGTCCGGACGAAATTGTAGAAGCTGAGAATCAGCGCGCGATGGCGCGGATGAATGATCCACGACGCGACCGGAAAATTCTCGTCGCGGTGGGTCTTCCCCGATCGCAGTTCGCTCGCGCTGGTCATCAAGAACTGGCTACATTCGTCTGGCTGGGCGGCATGCACCGACGTCAGGCGCACGCGTTTGGATCGCGCCCCCATATAGGGGAATACGCCGCCAAAACCAATGCTATATGGGCCGATCAGCCCTTTCAGCAACGCCCGCAATCAGGCCGAAATTGGCCTGCTGCAAAGGTTAACGGGGCTGGCTGCGCTTATTGGCCGTGGTTCTTCAGAACCTGATCGCAGGCGGGCGTGATCTTGGGGCGATTTTGCTGCAGGCAGGCCAGGATGGTGAAATCGCCCTGGTCGATCACCGGACGGCAAAAACGCTGCACGTCGCGGGCACAGGCCTTCTGCTCGTCCGGCGTGCCGCTGCGCTGCTGGGCAAAAGCATCCGACGAAACCGCGATCGACAACAGGGAAAGTGCCAGGAAAAGTTTACGCATCGTATTCCTTCATTTCGGCAGCAAGAAATCCTGTTCCCGAATTGCGTTTCGGCATTGCCGGGGGCGGATTTTCTGGATTGGCAGGCGCCGCGTAGCGCAGCAACGGACAAAGGACAAGCGCTGGCAAATGCGGCCAAATTTACGGCGGCGCCGTAGCTTTTCATAACCGGCTGAAATTTAACGTGTATTTTCGTCTTGGTCGTTTTCAAAATTTGGTTGTTGCGAACCGTCGCGGCGCGAAGCTAGATGCTGTCGGTACAGCCAGATCGGGATCAATTTCTGTTCCGCCTCGTTAAGGTCCCGCCTGCCCCGCAGCTTTGGCCGGCAGCGGCATCCCGTCATTTGAACCTAACATTCTGCCGGGACACTAAATCTTCGATGCGGCGCGACGTATCTGTCTGGGAACGTCTATTTTAATGGGAAAACTCACGATGAAACTGTTTGGTTCCAGTCTGCTTGGTCAGGCGCTCTCGGCTGCCGGCGTCGGCGCCGCGCTCATGTTGTCGGTCACCGCTGGACATGCTCAGGCGGGTGGCCCGTTTGCAGGCTTCGACGGAAGCTGGGCCGGCGCGGGCACGGTCGCGCTGTCCAACGGCACCACCGAGAACATCCGCTGCAAGGCCGACTACAAGGTCAATGCGTCCGGCCTCGGCCTGAAGCAGAACCTGCACTGCGCTAGCGACAGCTACAAATTCGATCTCTCCAGCGACGTTACCAGCCAGGGCGAACGTATCTCCGGCAACTGGAGCGAGAAGAGCCGCAACATCTTCGGCAACCTGCAGGGCACCGCGGGCGGCGGCCAGATCGACGTGTTCGTCGAGGCTTCCGGATTCGCCGCCAACCTGAATTTGCGCACCAATGGCAACAAGCAGGTGGTCTCGATCGACTCCAAAGGCGAAATCCGCGGCGTCAAGATTACGATGACCAAGACCTGAGCAAGGCCTGAGACAGCTTCGCGCCGTCCTGTTTAAAACGTAAGAGCCCGGTCCTGCCTGAAGCAGAACCGGGCTCTCGTCGTTTGGGCGGTAGAGCGTTTTCGAGCGAAGTGGCTACCGGTTCGCGTGAAGAAAACGCGTCAAAACAAAAAAGTTATAAGCGACCTATTCCGCCGGCTTCGCCTGCGAAGCTTTGCCGCGAATCCGTTCCGACAGGTTGATCAGGAACATCGACGTCGGCCGCAGGATGAAGAGGTCCGCCACCAGCGCCGCGACCATCGAGAAGGCGCTGAGCCAGCCGAACAGGCGCAGCGACGGCAGGTCGGAGAACACGGTCACCACAAGGCCGCAGGCCAGCACCACCGTGGTCAGGATCAGCGCCGGACCGACCAGCACGGTGGCGCGCTCCACCGCCAGTTCCGGACTGATGCCGGGCTTCTGCTCGAGCCGGAGCCGGTTGAGGAAGTGAATGGTCGCGGAAAGGCCGAGGCCGAACGACACCGTCAGCGCCACCACGCTGGCAAATTGCAGCCCCTCTCCCATGATCGCCAGCACCGTCCCCGACGCCACCACCGGGAAGATGCCGGGCAGGATGCAGGAGAACATCACCACGACCGAGCGGAACGCGAGGCCGATGAAGACCGCGACCAGCAGGAACTCGACCGTGAGGCCGCGATTGAGCTTCTCGATCATGTTGGAGCTGTTGCGCGCGGCGATCACCGAAAGGCCGGTCACCGCGATTTCGTAGCCGGGATGTTCGGCGCGGACCTTGTCGAGCGCCTTGTCGAGCTTGTTCACGACCGGAAGCAGCGCGCTGGAGTCGATATCGGGCACGCGGCCGGACACCACCACCGCATCGCCGTCGGCCGAGATGAAGCGCCGCACCAGATGTTCCGGAATCACGCTGACATATTCCTTCAGCGTCGCGACGTCGTTACTCCCTGCCTTTTCGGCGAGCCAGCGGCGCAGCGTTTCCACCGACCAGACGTTGCCGACGCCGGCCGCGGTTTCGACCATGCCGTGGACGTCGGCGATCGTCTTCAACGTGTCCGGCGCGTAGAGTGAGGCGCCCTTGGGGAATTCGATCAGGACGTCGACCGGATTGGCGCCGGTGAGCTTGGCGTCGAGACGGCTCGATGCCGCCACCGCCTGCCGCTTGTCCGGCACCTGGTCGGCCAGCCGGTAGCGCGGCTCGAGGTTGGCGTACACGATGCCCATGCCGCCCACCACGATCACCGCGATCAGGCTGAACAGCCCGGGACGGCCGACCATGCGCACCGCGATCCAGTAGCAGAAATTGCGCAGCGCCTGGACGCCGGCGTCGGCGCCCTGGAACTTGACCGCCATGACCTTTTCGTTGCGCACCAGCAGCACGCCGAACACCGGCACCAGCGACAGCACCGCGATCAGCGCGATGATGGTGGCGGCAAGTCCCGCCTCGCCGAACTTGCGGATCAGTTCGGAATCGGAGAATTGCAGCGCGATGAACGAGATGCCGGCGGTGCCGTGCGTCAGCACGCAGGCTGGGCCGACCACCAGCACGGCGTTCTTGAACGCGGTGTATTTGTCCTGGCCCGCGATCAGGCGGTCGCGCGCCGCGAATGTCAGCTGCATCGAGTCGGAGAAGCTGATCACCATGATGAGCGGCGTCATCACGTTCAGGAACATGTTGAGATTGAAACCGGCCCAGCCGAGGCCGCCGAGCGCCAGCAGGATCGCGATGATCGGCGGAAAAGCGGCCACCACCATGAACGATATCTTGCGGAAGAAGATGATCGCGATGATGCAGCCGGCCACAATGCCGAGGATGTTGTAGGTCAGCCCGTCGCGCTTCACCGCGTTGCGGATTTCGAGCTGCATGACGGGAACGCCGGACAGCTGGGCGTTGAGCCCGCTGCCGGCGAGATCCTCCGCCATGATTTTCCGGATATCGGCGACCGCCTTGGTCAGGTCGCTGCTGGCGACGATGGCCGGCTCCAGCGACAGCACGATCAGCGCCAGCGTGCCGTCCTCGGACAACAGCTTGCCGCGAATGATCTCGTTGGCTTTCACCGTCTCGGCGAATTTGTCGTAGGCCGCGCCCTGCGGCAGTTCCGGCGGGAACAAGGCCGCCGGCAGCTTGCCGGGCTCCGGCGCCTGACGCGCCGAAAACAGCGAGACCAGTCCGCGCACGCCGTCAACCAGTTGCAGGTCGGTGACCATGTCGCGGATCTTTTCGAGGTTTTCGCGCGCCAGCAGCGTCTTGCCCTCGACCACGACGAGAACGTCGAATTCGGTCGCCGGGAAGCGCTTGGTCACGGCCTCGTATTGCTTGTAGTCCTTGGAATTGGAGCGGAACAGCTGGCTCAGCGAATCGTCGATCTTGATCCGCTCGATTCCGAAGAACGCGGCAATCATCAACGCGACCAGAACGAGGCAGGACATGATCGGCGCCTTGACCGCGATCAGCCCGAGGCGCTCCAGCCCGAAGGCGATGCTGGTCCCCTTGACCGGCTCCTCGATCGCTTCGACGTGGACCTGACTTTCGGAATTCTTGTCGAGCATACCCTGTCCAGTTCTCACGTCGGCTTAATCGGTGAAGCTTGCTTGGGTCGGTGGCGCGAAGGTGGCTTTTCAGCCCTGAATGATCGGCGCTAGCCCTTGAAATCACGCGGTAAATTAACCGCCGCCGTTTTACAGGGCCCGACCCGATCCGGCAAGCGCGGGGGGCGGGTCAAATCGGCGCGCGGACGCCGAAAATGCGCGCTAAGTCTCTGATTTGCCACACCACCCGTGGTCACGGAGGTGGATTGGCTGATATCCGCGGCGGCGGGCCGCCGCTTTCATCCTTCAAGGCTACACCGGTGAGCTGCCTCGCGAGGCCTTCACGCACCAGCCACGCGATTTTGAAGGCGGCATCCTCGTAGCCCAGCCCGGCGCCGTGGATGTTGGAGACGCAATTGCGCTCGGCGTCGGTGAGGCCGATGCGCGGTCCAAACGTCAGATAGGCGCCGAGGCTGTCCGGCGCCGAGAGGCCCGGCCGCTCCCCAATCAACATCACCACCATCCGCGCCCCGAGCAGCGCGCCGATCTCGTCGCCGAGCGCGACGCGCGCGCCCGATGCGACGATCGCCGGCCCAAGACCGAGACCGATGCCGGCCTCGGCCAGGCGCGGCACGAGATGGCGAACCAGTTCGACCGCGTGGACGTTGACGGCTGCCGGCGACAGGCCATCGCCGATGACGATGGCGAGTTGGCCCGGATCGCAGCCCTGGTCCGCCAGCACGCGCCGCGATCCGGAATCGAGCATGCGCCCGAGGTCAGGGCGGCGCAGATAGTCCGCCCGGTTGCGGGCCTGGCTCGAGACCGCCACAACGCTGAGGCCAAGGCTGGTCAATCCGGCCGCCAGATGCGCGGTGTCGAAGGCGGCATGAACGGCGTCGCGCGCCCGCGCGTGGTCCAGCGTGAAGGCGAGCAGCGCATCGGTCGGCAGGCTTGCGCCGGCGCGGCCGAGCCCGACGCGCGCCGGCGTCAGCTCGCGCAAACGTTCGATCGAACCGGGCGCAATCGAGCCGGATTTGGGCGCCGGCGGTTTCATGAGGATTCTTTACTCGGCCGGGACCGAGGCTTCGCGCAGCCGGATCGAATAATTCGATGCGCTCTGCTGGCCGACCGACGCCGCGCGCGCGAACATGATCAGGTGATGGGCGATCATCGCCGAGCCGATCAAGCCCTCGATGTCGCCGTGACGCAGCCGGCCCAGCGCGAATTTCCAGAACACGCGTCTGTAGTCGCCGAGCACGCCGACCTTCCAGAAAATGTTTCGCAGCATGATCAGGCCGCGCTTGATATTGGCCCAGCTCTTCTGCTCGGGGGTCACCGGCACCTTCAACCGCTGCGAATAGGTATAGTCGCACTGATACTGGTAGCGCGCGAACAGCTTTTCCGGCGTATAGGCGATTTCCATGCACCTGCGCCAGGAATCGACGACCTGGTCGTAAGGCAGCAGGAACTGGACGTTGGAATCGCGGCTGTCTTCGTCAGCCAGCAAGCGGCCTTCGCGCTCGAGGCGATCCCACAGCGGCGTCTTTGGCAGCGCCTGCAGCAGGTTGATCGTCAACAGCGGAATCTGCGACTCGTCGACAAACGCCAGCAGCGCGTCGCCGGTTTCCGGCTTGTCGGTGTCGAGCCCCATGATGATGCCGGAGACGACTTCCATGCCGTAGGAATTGATGGTGTGAACGCCTTCCAGGATCGGGACCATCATGTTGTGGTCCTTGTGCATCGCCTTCAATGCGTCGGGATCAGGGGTCTCGATGCCGCAGAAGATGGTCACGAAGTAAGCCTCGCGCATCTTCTCCAGGATCTCGGGCCGCTTGGCGATGTTCAACGTCGCCTCGCAGGCGAGCCGCATGACATAGCCGGTCCGCTTCTGCCATTCGACCAGGTGCGGCAGCAGATCCAGCGCCGCCTTGCGGTTGCCGATGAAATTGTCGTCGACGAAATACACCGAGCCGGTGACGCCGCATTCGCGCAACTTGTCGAGTTCGGCGATGATCTGTTCCGGCGATTTCAGGCGCGGGTTGCGGCCGTAGAGACCCGGGATGTCGCAGAACTCGCACTGATAGGGACAGCCGCTGGAATACTGGATGCTGCCGAGGAAGTACTTCTTGACCTCCGCCAGCTCATAGGCCGGCAGCGGGAACTCGGTCATGGGCAGGCGATCGTTGGTCTTCAGCACCACCTGCGCTTCCGGCCGCGACGGATCGCGCGCGAGAATCGCGATCAACTCGTTGGTGGCATCGCCGAGTTCGCCGACATGGAGATAGTCGAACGAGGGATAGTAATCCGGGCACGCGCTCACCGACGGGCCGCCGATCGCAACGGCGAGATCGAAGGCGTGCGCGCGGCGGCAGATGTCGTTCATCTGCTGGCGCTGGATGTGCATGCCGCTGACGAACACCGCTTCTGCCCATTCGAAGTCTTCTTTGGTGGCGGGGCGGATGTTCTCGTCGATGAAGCGCACCGGCCAGTTGGCCGGAAGATAGGCTGCGATCAACAGCAGGCCCTGCGGCGGCATGAAGGCCTGGACGCCGTCCGTCAGGGGATAGGCATATTCGAACGTGCCAAAAGAAGACGTATAGCGCGGAAAGACGCACAGGATGCGCCGAACCGTCTCAATGCCTTCTGCTCTCATTCGAACTCCTCAGCTAAAGCCTTCATAAATCTAAGCACGACATTGAAAATTGGGCCAGAAATTCTTCAACATTGTGGCAGTCGGTCCCAACCCGCCGCCGGTTCAAAGGTTGCATGAAACGGGCCGAAAGCCGACTCCGGCCGCCACTCAGGCGATCAGCCGCGAGGCAAATTCGGGCAGCAGGCCCGCATTCCCGGCAATCCGGAAGTCAGGGCCGGCCAGACCGGTTCGATGCAGCCAGTCGTCGAACTCCGGCGCCCGCTTCAGGCCGAAGAGGTCGCGGACATAGAGCGCATCGTGGAACGAGGTGGATTGGTAGTTCAGCATGACGTCGTCGGCGCCGGGAACCCCCATGATGAAGGTGACGCCGGCGGCGGCGAGCAGCGTCAGGAGATTGTCCATGTCGTCCTGGTCGGCCTCGGCATGGTTGGTGTAGCAGACGTCGACGCCGAGCGGCAGGCCCAGCAGCTTGCCGCAAAAGTGATCCTCGAGCCCGGCGCGGATGATTTCCTTGCCATCATACAGGTATTCGGGGCCGATAAAGCCGACCACGCTGTTGACCAGCAGCGGATCGAACGCCCGCGCCACCGCATAGGCCCGCGCCTCGCAGGTCTGCTGATCGACGTTGTGGTGGGCGTTCGCTGACAGCGCCGAGCCCTGCCCGGTCTCGAAATACATGACATTGTCGCCGACCGTGCCGCGGCGGAGCGACAGCGCGGCCGCGCGCGCTTCGCGCAGCAGTGCCAGATCGACGCCAAAACTCCGGTTGGCGGCTTGTGTTCCCGCGATCGACTGGAACACCAGATCGACCGGAACGCCCTGGCCGATCAGTCCGAGCGTGGTGGTCACGTGGGTGAGCACGCAGCTCTGCGTCGGGATCTGCAGGCGGGTGATAATACCGTCAACCAGCCGCAGCAATCCGCCGATCACGGCCGGATCGTCGCTGGCCGGGTTGATGCCGATGCAGGCGTCGCCCGATCCCAACATCAGGCCGTCGAGGATCGAAGCGGTAATCCCCTTGGCGTCGTCGAAGGGATGGTTGGGCTGCAGCCGCGTGCTCATCCGCCCGTGCAGGCCGATGGTATTGCGAAAGCGGGTCGTCACCGCACATTTTTTGGCGACCAGGATCAGATCCTGGTTGCGCATCAGCTTCGAGACCGCCGCGGCCATTTCCGGCGTGATCCCGCGCGCCACCTTTTGCAGCGTTTCTGATGTCGCGGCATCGGACAGCAGCCAGTCGCGAAAGCCGCCGACGGTTAACGACGAGATCGGCGCAAAGCTTGCCGCATCGTGGCTATCCATGATCAGGCGGGTGATCTCGTCGTCCTCGTAGGCGATCACGGCCTCGTTGAGGAACTGCTTGAGCGGGACATTGGCCAGCGCCATCCGCGCCGCGATCATCCGTTCGGCGCTGTCGGCCGCGACACCGGCGAGCCGATCGCCGGAACGCGGCGGCGTCGCCTTGGCCAGCAGGTCGCGCAGGTCATCGAACAGGTAAGACGTGGCATCGATGGCTTGGCGATAGACCATGGCGGCTCCATGCCCATCATCGCGGGCGGTTGCGACAGTATCATTTCGCCGGGTGTCGCAAGGAATGTGCCGGGCCTGGCCGCATGCCGCGTGCGCGCTATGGTCGCAGAAAATCCGCCCCATTCAACCGGAAGGCCTCCTGCTCTCTTTTTAAGTATCTGAAATTACTTATAAATTATATAAGGTTGCGGCCGCATGAATTTCCCGCATTAAGGAATTCTCCATCAAAGTTTTGCATAATTTTTGGACGGCCGACGGTGCTCACCGGCCTCTTTGGGAGTGCCGGCATGGTCGAAATCATAAAGTCTCGCAGCTCATTTTCTGGTGGCGCCATGTCCCGACTTTCCCTCGCGGCAAAGCTTTACGCGATCTTTGCGCTGTTTGCGGTGCTCACCGCCGCCATCACTGCTTTGTCCGATTACAACAGCCGTCAGAATGCCGCCCTCACCGAGGCGGTCGCGACCGCCAGCCGCGCCGCGCTCAATGTCGAGCGGGTCAATTCGCTGGTCTACGCGGTGGTGATGGAATCGCGCGGCGTCTACATGTCGACCGAACCGGCGGTGGTGAAGAAATACGGCGAAGGGCTGCTCAAGTTCAACGAACGCATCCTCGAGGTGGTCAAGAACTGGCAGGCGCTGGTCCAGGCCGACGACGCCGAGCAGTTCGCCACCTTCAAGAAGCGCATCGAACAGTTCGTCGACTTCCGCAAGGAACTGGTGCGGCGCGGGGTCGAGATCAATGGGGCCGCGGGGCGCGAATGGGGCGACAACGACGCCAACCGCGCAGTACGATCGGCGCTGAACAAGGATCTCGAGGCGCTTTCCAAGGTCTATGCCGAACGCAGCAAGAAGCTGGCGCAGCAGACCGATACCAACCACACGATGGCCCTGGTGCTGACCTTCCTCGGCGGTCTCGCGCTGGTCGTGGTGGTGATCGGCGTGCTCATCATCGCCCGCTCGGTGGCACGTCCGCTCTCAGCCATTACCGACACCATCAAGCGTGTCGCCGAAGGCGCTGAAGGTGTCGAGGTTCCCCATATCGAACGCCGCGACGAGATCGGCGCGCTGGCGCGCGCGATCCAGATCTTCAAGGAAGCGATGGACCGCAACCGTAACCTCAATTCGCAGGTGCTTGCGGATTCCAAGGCGCGCGACCAGCGCGCCCGTCAGATCGAAGCTTCCGTGGACGATTTCCGGGAAGCGATCGGCGGAGTGCTCCGCGCCGTCACCGACAACGCGACCTCGATGCGTGGCACCGCGCAGACCATCGCCAGCGTGTCGTCCGATGCCAGCGGACGTGCGGTCGCCGCTTCAGGCGCCACCGAACAGGCGTCCAACAACGTTTCCGCCGTCGCCAGCGCCGCCGAAGAGCTCTCGGCTTCCGTCGAGGAAATCGGCCGGCAGGTTCGCCAATCCGCAACCGCCGTCGAACAGGCCGGCCTGCGCACCGAGAAATCGATCACCGAGATCGAGGGGCTTGCGGCCGCGACCCAGCGCATCGACGGCGTGCTCGCCTTGATCCAGGCGATCGCCGAACAAACCAACCTGCTGGCGCTGAATGCGACCATCGAAGCCGCGCGCGCCGGCGATGCCGGCCGCGGGTTTGCGGTCGTCGCGCACGAGGTCAAGGCCTTGGCCGAGCAAACCGCCAAGGCCACCGCGGAGATCGGCCAGAATGTCGGCCTGATCCAGACCTCGACCAAAAATTCTGTCGACGCCGTCCGCGAAATCGGCAACGCGGTGCGCGAGATCAACGAAGTAACGTCGAACATCGCCAGCGCCATCGGTCAGCAGGATGCGGCGACCCGCGAGATTTCCGCCAACGCGCAACTGGCGGCGCAGGGCAACGGCACGCTGGTCGTCAATATTGCCTCGCTCAGCGACGCCATCGGCACGACCAGCACGGCGGCGGCCTCGGTGCTCACCGCCTCCAGCGACCTGACGGCCACGGCCGAGACGCTGTCGCGGGAGGTCGAGAAGTTCTTCAAGGGCCTGGGCGCCGATTCAGCCGAGCAGCCGCGGCAGACAGGTACCTAATTACCTCAATCCTACTTTGCATGGGGTTGTTTTCGCAATTTTGAGTCTGGGCGGCGGAAGTCACTCCACCAGCAGCACGTCCACGGCGACGCCAAGCTTCTGCTTGCGCGATCCGACGATGATGCCGTCGACCGGCGACACGTCGGAGAAGTCGCGCCCGATCGCCAGGATGATGTGGTCGTTGCCGACCAGGATATCGTTGGTCGGATCGAACCCGACCCAGCCGATCGCGTCGCCGCACCACACCGAGACCCAGGCGTGGGTGGCGTCGGCGCCCTGCAGGCGCGGCTGACCCGGCGGCGGGATGGTGCGCAGATAGCCGCTGACATAGGCCGCCGGCAGTCCAAGACCGCGCAAGCCCGCAATCATCACATGGGCAAAGTCCTGGCAGACGCCGTGGCGATTCTCGAACACTTCCTTGAGCGGCGTCGAGATCACGGTAGCCTTCGGGTCGTATTTGAACTCGGTGCGAATCCGATGCATCAGGTCGACCGCGCCGGCAACGATGCCGCGACCGTGCGGAAAGCTCGCCGCGGCATAGGCGGTGACCGGCGCCTGCACCGGCACCAGTGAACTGGCAAAGACGTAGCCGACCGGTGACGACGGCCCGAGGCTGGTGGCCTCGAACGCGACGTCGCGGATGTCCTCCCAGGACGGGCTCGGCGCGGTGCGTTCAAGGGTCTGGCGCGAGACCGAGACCCTGGAACGGGAGTCGATCCGCAGGTTGCGATGCGCGGTCTCGATCAGAACGCTCTCGGTATGGGTGCCGAAAAAATCCCGCCGCACCGTGCGCTCCGCCGGCCGCGGCCGGATGTCGACGCTGTGGGAAACCAATTGCTGGCCATCGCCCGACCGCGGCTCCAGCCGCAGCGAACAGCGCGCAAAACTCACCGGGCTCTCGTAAGCGTAGGTCGTGACGTGACGGATATCGTAGATCACGCGAGGCCCGTCAGCTTCTCCGGCCGGCTCGCATTGGGTCCGTGCGGGAAGTAATGCAGGCCAATGGCGTCGGCCAGGTTGAGCAGATCCTGCTCCAGCGCGAACAGGGCTTTGGCATCCTGTTTCTCGGCCTCCGTGGTCGTCAGCGTCGCCTGCAGCGCCACCGCGAGCCGCTGCGGACGCTCGATCAGGCCGTGTTCCTTGAGGCTCGGCAGGCTCGCAATGTGCTCGTTGAGCGCCGCCACCTGGAACGCGACCGAGCGCGGATTGTAGGGATCGAGCACCGCGAGATCGCGCACCGGCGCCAGCGACGGTCCGACCAGATAGCGCGAGCGATAGGTGATCTGGCAATCCACCAGCGTCAGCAGGACGTCGAGATCCTCGTCGCCGGCCCCGTCATAGGCGAACTGCCGCGCGAACCGCGCGGTGTTGATGGCGCGCTCGATGCGGCGGCCCATCTCGAGGAAACGCCAGCCGGCGGCGCGGTTCATGTTCTCCTGCGCCAAACCTGCAAAGCTCGCCAGCTCCTGCAGCGTCAATTCGGCAGCGCTGATGACAGCGTCGTCATCCTCGACCTGCAGTGCCAGGCGCTCCGCCATCTCGGTGATGACCTGCCAGGCGTCGGGCGAAAGCCGCTCGCGCAGGGAAGTCGCGGTCCGCTGCGCCGATTTCACCAGAGACAGCGCCGAGCCGAACTTCTCCTCGTTCTGCAGCGCCTCGGCGACGACCTTTGCCGGGTTCGCACGCGTCGCCTGCGAGGTCGCGCCCCAAGTCACCAGCAGCCGCTGGATGCGCTCGACCGAGGGCAGCGCGGTCGATGGTCCCGTGGCCGTTCCCTTGACCGGATCGCGCATCGGCGTGCCGAGCGCGCGGATCAGCCGCAGCGTCGCCTCCGCGCGTTCGAGATAGCGGCCGAGCCAGAAGAGATTGTCCGCAGCGCGGCTCGGGACCACGCCGGCGATCCGCTTGATCCGCACCGTGTCGGCCGCCGGCAGCAGCGTCGAGGTCGAAACCGCTCTGTCCGACACCACCCAGACGTCGGCCGCGCGCGCGCCATCACCCATCGACACGGCGCGGGCGTCAGGCTGCTCGGCGATCCGGCAGAAGCCGCCGGGCAGGATGGTCCAGCCTTGCGGAGTCGCGGCGGCAAATACCCGCAGCACGAACGGGCGCGGCGTGATCCGGCCGTTTTCCCACACCGGCGTGGTCGACAGCCGCACCAGTTCCTGGCCGACATAATCGATGCCGCGTTCGGCGATCGCGCTTTTGAGACGGTCGCGGTCCACCGGCGATAATTCGCCGGCCAGTACGGGGCCGTGGCCGGGAAAGCCGGGAACGGAGCGGCTGTAAGCGCCCTCGATCGCGAAATCGTCGAGCCGGTCCAGCACTTCCTCGCGCGCGGATTTCTGGCCGCACCACCAGGTCGCGATGTGCGGCATCTTGAGATCCTGGCCGAGGAAGCGACGGCTCAGACTCGGCAGGAAGCCTAACAGCGCCCTCGCCTCCAGCACGCCCGAACCCGGCATGTTGGCGACGACGACGCCGTTCTTGCGCAGCACGTCGATCAGGCCGGGCACGCCGAGATGCGAGGAGGCATCGAGCTCCAGCGGATCGAGAAAATTGGAATCGACCCGGCGCAACAGCACGTCGAGCCGCTTCAGACCGGCGACGGTGCGGATATGGATACGGTCGCCGCTGACCGCGAGATCGTCGCCCTCGACCAGCAGGAAGCCGAGATATCGCGCGATCGTCGCGTGTTCGAAATAGGTTTCGCTGAAGGCGCCCGGCGTCAGCAAGCCGATCCGCGGTTCGTCGCGGTCGGCGCTGGCGCGCAGGTTGTCGCGGAACGCCTCGAAGAACGGCGCCACGCGCTCGACGTTCATCGACTTGTAGAGATTGGAGAACGCTCGCGAGAGCACCAGGCGGTTCTCCAGCGCGTAGCCGGCGCCCGACGGCGCCTGGGTACGGTCGCCCAGCACCCACCAGCGCCCGTCGGGACCACGACCGACATCGGCGGCATAGAGGTGCAGGTAGCGCCCGCCCGGCGGTTTGATGCCGCACACCGCGCGCAGATATTCGTTGCTGCCGGCAATCGCGGCCGCCGGTATCGCGCCTTCCGTCACCAGACGGCCTTCGCCGTAGAGATCGCCCAACACCATTTCGAGCAGCTGCGCACGCTGCGCGATGCCGGCGCTCAACTGCTTCCAGTCGGTCTCGTCGATGATCAACGGCAGATGGCTCAGCGGCCACAAACGGTCGGCGGTCTCGCCGGGCGCGCGGTAGGTGACGCCGGCCTCGCGCAGATGCCGGTCGGCGGAGGCAAACCGCTTCTCGATGTCGGCCGGCGCCATCGCGGCAAAGGCATCGAAAAACCGTGTCCAGGCCGCGCGGGGCGCACCGTCCTGGCCGATATATTCGTCGGGAATGCCGGGCAGCCGCGCATAGTCGCGGCTCCACTGCGCCATCCGGCGCTGGCCCGGACGCGCCTTGTTTTCCTGACT
>JAIEPP010000527.1 GCA_019748335.1 Xanthobacteraceae bacterium | reverse complement strand
GCCGGCCATAGTCAGTTGGGCAATTCGGACGGTGTGACGTCGGCCTCCAATGAAGTGCCTGCTCCCACGGACCAGCAGCAGAAGACCTCCGGCGCTGGGTGCTGCGGTATGGTGTGCGTGAGCGCGATGCCCGCGACCGTCGTGGAAATCGTGAAGCCTGCGGCGATCATTTCGGTCTGCAAGGGCGAGAATTACGGGACCATCGCCGGCAACGCGCCATTAAGCCGTTACCGTCCTCCCATTTCCTGAGCTGGCGGAATGACGTAGGTGCCACGCGGCTGCGCGTGGGTACTTTGATCATCTTCAGTTCAGGAGAAATAATGTTTGCGCAGTTTGGGGCGAATTTTGCCGTCGTTCGTTCGATGGCATGTAAAATCTCTCACAAGAGAAGAAGCGCTGCTGCGGGGCTTACTCTGCTGGCCATCGGCAGCGGGGTGGCGGGCTGCACGGCCCCGGCTTCATTGAACGGTCAGGACCCTGCTAATCCGAATGTGAAAGTAGCCCCCACCGGCTATCGATCGACGGTCGCTCCCTATCAGAGCCTGCGGCCGACAACTCCATCCTCCTGGCGCCAGCAGAACGATCGTGTCGCACCGTCGCCGAAGTCCGAGCAATAGGAGCGTGCGATGATTCGAAGCTCTCGATTGCACCTACGCATAGCCGCCGCAAATCCGCACCGAAAGAAGACGGTATGCGTGATCATGCTCCTTTCGACCCTCGCCCTGTCGGGATGCGCGAGCTTTTCGTCGGATGGCGGAATGACGGTCGTCGCCGACATCGCAGGTGAGACTATCAAAAAGGACGTCGTATCGATCCGCAACCCCGAGGTCGCGGAATGGGCGGGCAACGTTTCCCGGGATCTTTTGCGTAAAACGCTAAGCGTCGAAACCGCGGTTCAGATTGGACTCCTTAACAATCGCGGCCTTCAGGCCGCTTATAACGAACTCGCGCTGGCCGAAGCTGACCTCGTTCGGGAGAGTCTGCCACCGAACCCGACGTTCTCGATTTCACGGATCGCCGGTGACGGAGCAGCCGAAATCGAGCGCCGGGTTGTCGGTGACATCCTGGCGCTGGCGACGCTTCCGTTTCGATCCGAAATTGCCAGGCAACGCTTCAGGCAAGCGCAACTCCGGGCGGTGCTCGATACCCTTCGGCTCGCCTCCGACATCAGGCGTTCTTACTATCGGACCGTTGCAGCCAACGAACTCGTCCGTCTCCTCACCGAAGCCAAGTCGACGGCAGAATCCACAGCCCAGCTCGCCCTGAAACTGGGGCAGACCGGCTCACTCAACAAGCTCGATCAGGCCCGCGAGCAAGTGTTCTACGCGGAGACGACGGCCGATCTCGCTACGGCCCGACAGGAAGCAACGAGTTCACGAGAGCGGCTCGCTCGCCTTTTGGGTCTGTGGGACGGCGACCTTGAATTCAAGCTTCCGAACGCGCTCCCTGTACTCCCGCGGCGTCCCTTGGCGCTCCCCAGCATCGAGGTCGACGCGGTCAGCCACCGTATCGATCTGCAAATCGCCCGTATCGAACTCGACGCACTTGCTAAGTCGCTAAACCTCACCGAGGCGAGTCGATTCGTTACGCTACTTGATGTTGCCGGAATATCGAGAAAGACCCAGGATCCCGAAAGCGCTCCGTTCCGCGAGCGCGGCTTTGATATCCAGTTCCAAATTCCGATCTTTGACGGTGGCGAAGTTCGGGTGCGGCAGGCAACCGAGACCTACAACCAGGCTCTCAATCGGCTCAACGAAAAGGCTGTCAATGTCCGATCGGAAGCGCGCGATGCGTATCGGGTCTATCGTTCGACCTACGACATCGTCGGTCATTATCAACGTGAAGTCCTGCCGCTGCGCAAGATCATTTCCGAAGAAGCGCAGTTGCGGTTCAGCGGCATGCAGATCGACGTGTTCGCTCTTCTGGCGGAAGCGAAGCAGCGGATCGCAGCCATGAGGGCAGGGATTGAGGCCAAGCGTGACTTCTGGCTGGCGCAGTCCGACTTGCAAACCGCCGTCAATGGCGGCGGCTCTGGTGACAATCAAAAGGAATCCCGTCCGCCCGCCGCCGCGCTGGCGGGCGGAGGCCAATGAAGGAGATGACCATGCTATCTCGAAGAGGATTTATCGGAACGGCAGCGCTGGTGAGCGCCAGCGCGATCAGCGGTCGTGTGCAGGCGGCCAATATCCCCGAAGCGCAGATCATGGACAAGGTCACGATGCAGCCGCCGTTGCATCCGACCAGCGGCCCAGATTATCGGCCCGTTGTGACGCTCAATGGCTGGACGCTCCCGTGGCGCATGAATGGCGACTGGAAGGAATTCCATCTCCTCGCCGAGCCGGTGGAACGCGAATTTGCCCCGGGCATGAAGGCTTTTCTTTGGGGTTACAATGGCCAGTCTCCGGGACCCACGATTGAGGCCGTTGAAGGCGACAAGGTTCGCATCTTTGTAACCAACAAGCTGCCCGAGGCCACGACCGTGCATTGGCATGGCATGATCCTTCCGAGCGGCATGGATGGGGTCGGCGGCCTGACACAGCCCCACATCAGACCTGGCAAGACCTTCGTCTACGAATTCGAGCTCAAGCACAGCGGGACATTCATGTACCACCCGCATTCCGACGAGATGGTGCAGATGGCGATGGGAATGATGGGAATGTTCGTCGTGCACCCGCGCGATCAGTCGTTTCGTCCCGTCGACCGCGATTTCGTCTTCGTCATGAGCAGCTATGACATGGACCCCGGCACCTACCTGCCGAAGGTCACCGAGATGACCAATTTCAATATGTGGGCCTGGAATAGTCGCGTATTCCCGGGCATTGATCCGCTGCCGGTCCGTCTTGGCGACAAGGTACGTGTCCGGATCGGCAATCTCACCATGACCAACCATCCGATTCACTTGCACGGTCATAGCTTTTCGGTGAGTGGGACCGATGGTGGGTGGGTGCCTGAAAGCGCCCAGTGGCCGGAGACAACCACTGACGTCCCCGTCGGCGCGATCCGCGCTTTCGATGTGCTGGCCGACAACCCCGGCGACTGGGCGTTCCATTGTCACAAGTCTCACCACACGATGAACGCGATGGGACACGATCTCAGGACTGTCATTGGCGTCTCCAAGAAGGATCTCGCTAAAGCGGTCGGAAAACTCGCTCCCGATGCAATGGTCATGGGCTCGACCGGAATGGCGATGGGCGAGATGGAAATGCCGCTGCCCGATAACACGCTGCCGATGATGACCGGCTCCGGGCAATTCGGCGCGATCGAGATGGGCGGAATGTTTACAGTGATGAAGATCCGCGAAGGTCTCGCGCGTGACGATTACCGGGATCCCGGTCCCTATAGGTTTCCAAAGGGCACGGTCGCATACGAAATCGATGCGCCGCCTCCCGAGGCTCCACGGCAGGGCGACCCAAAGGACAAGGCTAAACCCACGGACACAAAAAACATGAAAGGCACGAACATGAAGGGGATGAAAGGCATGTGAACGGCGATTGATCAATGAAACCAAGTGACGCATACCAAACTTAAAGCCACCGAAAGGAAAGAAAATGAAATTCAGCAGACTTATGCGCGCGGCTGCAACGGTGCTCGCCGCAGCTTTGCTGGCAACGGCTGTGGCCGCGCAGGAGGCCATTGACGGCGAGGTCAAGAAGATCGACGAGGGCGCGGGAAAGGTCACGCTCAAGCACGGCCCGGCCAAGAGCCTTGGCATGGATGAGGGCATGACGATGGTTTACCGCGTGAAGGATCCCGCAATGCTCAAGCAGGTCAAGGTCGGAGACAAGGTGAAGTTCGAGGCCGAGAACGCGGACGGCGGGATCGTCGTCACGAAGCTCCAGAAAGCAAAATAGCGGTGGCTGAAGTCGATTGAGGGGGGAGCGTGAAGAGAAGCTCTCTATCGGCTGCATGGCACGATTACGAATGACCCCTTGCGCGAGAGGTCGACTCGCATCGCAGATGCGAGCCGGTGGACGGACGTCGGCAACCGATCGATATTCTGCCGGCACTTTCAATGTCGGACCCGGACAGCGTTACGACGTTGCACGGACGCCGCGCAAGTCCGGCACAAATGGCTGGCGCGCTGTCATATTCCCACCGCACGACGAGCTACGACGTCGGGCAGCGGGGCTAGCGGAGCCTGACGCTCGGCGCGGATGTGCACTGAAATTATGATTCAAACAGCTCAAAGGAAATACAATGTCGAAGAAGACTTCAATAGCCGCCGTCACGATGATCGTGGCAAGCCTGTGCGATAGCGCGGCCTATGCTCATCCGGAACTACGGTCCGCCGAGCCGGCGGCGGGTGCCGCGACCTCGTCACCCAAGGAGATAAAGATCACCTTCAACGAAAACGTCATTCTGCAGTTCTCTGGCATCGAGCTGAAAGACCAAACCGGGAAATTGATCGCAACCGGCAAAGTGGGGACCGATCCGGCCAACAAGAAATTGCTAATAGTTCCGGTCAATCAGCAGCTCCTCCCGGGCGCCTATAGCGTCGAATGGCATGCGGTGTCCGATGACACACATCGCGTGAAGGGCAATTACACTTTCAGTGTCAAGCAGTGATGATCGATCTTGGTCTCATTCTCTCGCGGTTTCTACATTACGCTGCGGTATCCACGCTCGCTGGCGCGTCGTTTTTTCCCCTTTATGCCTATGGGGCTACCGAACTGAACGAGCTGTTTCGCTGGCGTTACGTCGTGCTTTTCTCCGCCGCTGTAGTGGCATTTCTAACTGGTATCCTTTGGTTCATCTTTTCGGTCGCGAACATGAGCGGTTCGTTGGCCGACTTGGTCGATCGCGAAGTGATCTGGACGGTAGTGCAGGGTACAGGGTTCGGCAGGGTATGGATCGGACGGCTTGCCCTATCCGTGGTGATTGTTGGCCTATTTTGGACCGGCACCGTCGCAAGATTCGATCCCAAGCGAGATCTGATCACGCCGGTTCTGGCGGCCGTATTGTTAATCTCACTAGCGGGGGTGGGGCACTCTCAGATCGAAGAGGGAGCCGCCGGCGCTGTGCATGTGCTTTCCGATGCTGCGCATCTGCTTGCCGCCGGCGCATGGCTGGGAGGACTGGTGCCGCTCGGTCACATTCTTTTGCTGCACGGTCGCGAGAGCGGACCCGCGCAGCGAAGCAAATTGAATGAGATACTGCGACGCTTTTCCGGCATGGGGTATGTTGCGGTTGCGACCCTCTTGGGATCGGGACTTGTGAACAGTTGGTTCCTGGTCGGCGCGGTTTCCGGCTTGTTTGCGACGGCGTACGGACAGTTGCTCATTGTGAAGCTGGGTCTGTTTGCCGGCATGCTGGCGCTTGCAGTTTTGAACAGGTTCTGGCTGGTTCCGTCACTGACTGAAGGACGCGAGGATGACGGCAGCGGAAAGACTACCTGGGTCGAAAAATTGCGCTACCATGTTCTGAGTGAGCAGTTCTTGGGTCTCGCGGTTCTTTTGGTCGTGAGCGTTTTGGGAACCATGCAACCGGCGACCGGTCAATAATGATCGGTTCGACCGAGGCCGAGGAAGGCAAACGTCATGAAGCAGGTGATCGATACCCAGTAGGAGTGGCGTCGCGTCGCCTGGTAGGAAGCGAGGGACTTCTCTCGCTTCAAGCATTTAACGATCGACCCCGAACGAATACTCGCCCTTCACGCGGTGGGTATCTTCGGAAACAGCATACCAAGTCACCGTATAATGTCCCGCCTTCAACGGCGCTGGCAGCTGCACGACGAGTCGCTTCGGGTCTTGGGGGTCGTTCGCTGGCAAACCGGTGGTAATTGTTGTTCCGGCTTCATCCTTGAGTGCCAACCCGGAAAACTTGGCTATCACGCCTTCGCTAAAATTCAGCTTGATCTCGGTGGGCGAAACCTTGCTCGAAACATCCGCCGCGGGACTGGCAGATGTTAGTTTTGGATGAGCACCGGCTGAGGTAGCAAGCAGGCTGATTGTTAAAACTGTGAGGGTGGCGATCGCTGTGGGCTTCCCGGACATTTCAGTGCCTTTCCACATAACTTAGATCGTAGCGTGCGGATCGCAGGCTTATCTCGACTGGGGCGCCGCACTTCCCCAGTCGAACTTTGGGTCAATAACCCCGATAGCCATAATAGCGAGGCCTCGGATAGTAGTAGTACTGCGGCGGTGACTGATATCCATGAGCTTCATCATGAAGGTCCCGAAGAGCACGATGATAGGCGCGGTGCTCGCCACGACTATAAAAGCCGTCCTCGTGAGCACGTTCGTGCGCGTCAGACAATCGGCCGTGGAAACGATCGTGAGAACTGTAGCCGTTGTCTTCGTCATCGTGAGCAAGTGCAGGCACTATGGGTACACTCAGTATCAACACGGCGGCCGCCAGGAGCGCTTTTCTTAGGGGCATGGTCTATTCTCCGTTCGTTGTAGAAACCCGATGCAGCTGGGTGCACGGGTTGACCAACCTCAGTTCCCAGGTGGAAAAAATCTAAACAGGTTGATGTGACCCTCAACTGAACGGCCGGTTCAGCAATCGTTTATTCCGGCTGCCCCGATTTGGGAACTATGCGGCCGCAATCGGTCAATAATGGCGACCTACCCGGTGTAGCCACCAGACTCGGTCAGGATCCCAATGTCGAAGACATTTTTTGAAGACTGAAATCGGCGCCGATCCAATCACCGTTGGCCCACCGGATTGTGAAATCCACTCGCTGGCCGCTCGACAATGCTGAAGTGTCCAAGACGACCGCATAGAAACCAAGGCCGGTTTCCTCCGCTTGAGTTTCCGTAATCGACTGCCAGCCGTTGGTGCCCCAGCGAACTGTGCCGAGGCGGGGCAGTGCGATCACAACGCGGCATTCGAAAGCAAAGCGCTGGATGGGGGCGTGGGGCCACCAGAAGGCAGTTCCGGCTGCAGGGACCTCGCCTCTGTATTTATCCCAAGTCGCTTTTGGGCGGTCAAAGGGGTGACCGAGACTGCGAGATGCTGCTAACTTGATAAATTCGGCATGGGCCCATGCAAGCGGCATTGCCGAGCCGGTCGGCCTACCGGGATGGAGATGGCGCTGTCGCACAGGCGACGCGTCCCAAATCTGCTCCGGAATCATGCCACCGGTGCTTGCACACGCTGCCATGGTTTTGAGAAATGGTAAGGGATCTTGTCCAGCGACGAGTTCGAAGTGGCCGCGCTCGCCCGCCAGCAACGGCCAAGGCCTCCCACGGCCGGTTCCGTCGTAGGCAGAGCCGTCCTCATGCTCGCCATATCCGTCTTCGTTATACCGACGCCAAACCGTGCCTGACGGAGTATCGACCTTCAAGAGATGATCGACCACTTTAATACTGTTCTGGATGAGGGGATCGTTTGGGCTGCGCAAGCCGAATCTCACTAGTTGCAGAAAATCTGTACTGATCTGCTCGTGGGCCGCCAGCATTGTGACGTCGGCACGGTTGCGGATGGGCACGGTCTGCTGGAGGGCGTCGGAACCGATTTCCAAAACTGATGCAGGCGCTGTACGAACGTAATAGCTGCTCACTCCGACTTGGCGTGCCAGTTCAGTGTCGCGGGCAACCATCCATTGTTCGATGCCAGCATTCCAAAAATCGGCAATAGCCAGCGCCCAGCGAGCAGCAGTCTGATCAAGAAAGGCGCTTCCGACGACGAACGCGGCGATGCAGCTCGCTAAAGTAAAGCTGTTGAGGCCGGCATTTTCCTCCCAACGGTCCTGATCCGCAGCCGGTCCATGCGAGGCGACGAAACTCAGCGCGCGACGTACCATGCTTTCGACCTGGATGCCGCCGAGCGCATTGCGCTGTGCCAGTGCGCCGGCAAGCAGCACGGGAAAAGCGACCTCGTCAAGCTGAATACCGCTCCAGGAAGGATGGCCGCCAAGCCATTGGTTTTGGTACCAATGACCTTGGGAATTTTGCGTCGCAATGAGATAGCGCAAGGTATCGCGCGCTTCGCTTTCGCTTCCGAAAGCAAGCAGCGCGCCGGCACATTCGACCAGATCGCGCGGCCAGACGAGATGATATCCGCCACGTTCGTCACCGCTGTCGCCCCAGGGAATACTAAGGCTCGCCACCATCGCGCCCGGGTAGGTCTTATCCAGGTGGTTACGCAATACTGCTGCCGAGATGACGAATTGTTCTTCCAGGTCAGCGGCGGCGCCTTTGGGACGGGCACAACATTCTGCGCAGTTGCGGTGCCACGCGAGCCAATCGGAGACCTGACTATCGAGGACGCGCTGGAACGGTTGCATCAACGAGGAGACGGCCAGCGTGGAAGCCGCTTCCCGGCTGCTCCCGAAACCGAGCGCCATGGTGCATCGCGGAGACAGTTCTGCAATCAGTGCGACGTTGCCTGGGCCGGCCGCAGAATTATGCCACGTCATTGCCCCGTTGCGAGCGAAGTCCTGCCATCCATCACTGCTGCCGACATATCCGCAACTGGCACGTACGATTGCATCCACTTGCTTCTCGTCCACCGCTGCGAGAGCTAGTGCAAATGGAGAGTTTTCCGCCCAAAGAACGTTACGCCCGCGATGCCGCGCGACCATTGCGCGATTGTTGTGGCCTGTTGCGGCCAAGTGCGGTGCCAACAAAACAAATAGGCCCATATTTGGGTCTTCGCTTTCAAGATTACTCTCGATCAAGAGGACGTCCCGACGCGGGTCGGGGGTGATCCTCAACCGCAACACATAGCGTGCATGCTTATGCTCTATCTCGAAAGCCGGCACGCCCGCCGCAATCGGGCGAATGTTGTAATCACCATTCCGCTTGACCTCAGACCAGAACCCCTTTTCGCCCGCAACTACGAACCCCAGGTCTCGGATCTGGGGGATATCAGTTCGCGGCCAGTAAACCTCGTTGACGATGCCGTAGCCCAAAGTAAACCAGAGTCGTGAATTTCCTAATGAACCGCCGACCGCATCCTTGGTGCTACTGGTCCAGGCCGGAGAAATACCGGGTCCGCCGGCCGCGTCGACCGTTGCGTCAGGCTCCCAGTCAACCGCGAACGGCGGATGCACTCTCACGGGCAGTGCGGCTAACTCGCTGCTGGGTGTCACCGAAGGAGGCAAATCAGTCGGATTCAGGACATTCATGTCAACAAGTCTCCTCATCCCATTCGACCTATGAAAGCTATGGGGCAGCGAGTTGAGCGCGGCAAATTGAACGTGGAAATGCCGGTAGCCATCATTTTCAAATGGGTGCCTGCTGGCACAGGGGTCTGCTCTCAGAGCGACGCCGTCGCAGCTCACAAGACGAGCGGTGCGCTGAAAAATCGTGATGAAGCTAATATCAATTTAAATCGAGAATTCTTGATCTAACTCAATAATGCGCGACTATTGATGTGCTGAGATATCATATCGGGATTGTGCCCTTGCCCTTGGATACCTTGCCGGAGCATTTTCTCTATTCAGCGGCGAAACTCTGTGAAGATTTCGATGCATCGATCTCTCCGACAATCGCGTGAATGTTCAAGGCTTGCGACGCTGAAGGTCGTCTCCCGCGACGGGGCCTTTCAGGACGAGAAATCATCGGGGTCGCCGAACTCTGAACAATCGAGGATTCTCTACGTCACCTCCGAAATGACCGACTTTGTCAAAGTTGGCGGACTCGGCGATGTCTCTTCAGCACTTCCGCGGGCCTTGCGTCGGTACCATGACGTCAGAGTTCTTATTCCTGGCTATCGGGAAATCCTTAAACAGCACACAGAAATGCCGGTTGTGGCCCGTCTACCTGCCGCGTCAGGTTTGCCGGCTTGCGATCTCGGCAGGCTGGAAATGCTGGATGGGCTCGTGGTTTACGTTATTCTCTGCCCTGAGCTCTTTGATCGGGACGGTTCGCCCTACGGCGACACCTCAGGCGTGGACTGGCTTGACAACGATGTTCGATTTGCCCGGTTGGGTCTCGCCGCAGCGGAGCTCGCGGCTGGTTCGAGGGATCTGGATTGGCGGCCGGACCTCCTGCACCTCAACGATTGGCCCTCGGCTCTCGCGGCAGCTTTTCTCAATTGGCGCAACATCCCTACGCCGACGATCCTCACCATTCATAATCTCGCCTACCAAGGTCTATTCGGCGCCGAGCGGTTGCCCGTACTCGGGATCCCGGAGAGTTCGTTCCGGGTTGACGGCGTAGAATTTTACGGCAAGCTGTCTTTTCTCAAGGCTGGCATATACTATGCTTCGCACGTAACGACGGTCAGCTCTACGTACGCACGAGAGATCACAACGCCTGAGCTTGGATGCGGCCTTGATGGCCTTTTGCGTGTGCGCTCCAGCCAAGGACGGCTGACCGGCATCCTCAATGGGATCGACGGAACCTGGGGTCCCGACGGCCTCCCCGCGAGTCAGCGTCCCGTAAGGCCGTCCAGTAGCTGCGATTGGACTGGCAAGCCGTTTAAGGCAGAGCACGTTCGTCAGGCATTTGGGCTCGCGGTTTCTCGCGGTCCGTTGTTTGCTGTGGTGTCACGTCTGGTCCATCAGAAGGGCATCGATCTCACCATCCAGGCAACCGAGACTATCCTGCGTGAGGGAGGGCAGCTTGTCATCACAGGTCGCGGGGAAGCGCGCTTTGAGATGGCGCTGCAGGAGCTTGCGTTCCGTCACCCGGGCCATGTCGGGGTCAGGATTGGCTTTGAAGAAGCCGAAGCCCGTCAAATGTTCGCTGGAAGCGATTTCCTGTTGATGCCTTCCCGCTTTGAGCCGTGCGGCCTAAGTCAGATGTATGCGCAAAGTTTCGGGACGCTGCCAGTAGCGTCAAAGACTGGCGGCTTGGCCGACACGGTAGAAGATGGCGTGACAGGCTTCCTGTTCGAGGAAAGTTCGCTTGCCGAAATGCTGGGTGCGCTCTATCGAGCCGTGGACATTTATGCGTCGCCTCAAAAGCTGAAGGCGATGCGCCGTGCTGCGATGCAGCGCCGCTTTGGATGGGATCGGTCCGCCCGGAAATATTGCGGCCTTTATGAAGGCGCCATTGTCAGGAGAGCTGGCTAGGCCGAGAGAAAGTTTAGTTCGAGAACTCGGATGATTGGCAACAAGCCCCCCGATTTTGGCGAAGGGCTTGTCAAATCCTAACTCGGCGTGATCGCTATTGCTTGTCTCCCATGTGGTGAGACGGATTCTGGGGTCCACCGCTATAGTGGTGACTGGTGGCCCTGTGGCCCTTGGGAGCTACAGCTTTTTGTCGGGGATGGTTCATCATGTGAGGCACCTCTGTCTTTGGCCCCCCGGAATAGTGATGGGCATTCTTGTCCGTGTCAGACGTAGTCTGCGCGACGGCCGGACTCGCCAGAACGGGAAGGGCGACCGCGACTACAAGCATCGTTCGTGTAAACATTCTTCTGTCTCCGTGTGTTTTATGGATTTGGAGACAATGGCTGATATAGCGCTTCGTGAATTGATATAGATCAAAATTCTAAAGCGGCAGCAGCGCGGGCTTTTGTCGCTTTACGATGTTGATCTACGTCAACCCGAACTCAGGTATTGAAGCCATTTTGGCTAAAGCACCGCTGCCAAAGAGTTTCCTTCGGCAACTCGTGGAGGCTTGAAGATGCGCGCATATGGCTTTGGTTACACACTGTTTTTAGCCGCGATGGTCCTCGCATCGAATAACTATGCGCGCGCTGACGGATCGGAAATCCGATCCGATACTCGCGGCACGAGTGTCATGCAGCAGTCAGAGCTGGCATCTCAGCGCGCTGGCTCATTCCCACCTGCATCTGAAGTCGAAAATTCCTGTACGTACCGCGGCGGGCCGAAAGGCGGATGCCAGTGAAGCCGAAAGGAGCGCAAGTCTCCGTCAGATGGGCATCGCGCGATAGGCGTTGAAAGTCATCTCTTTCTAACCGACGCCGAACAAAGTGTCATTGGCTAGGGAAACCCCGTCGAGCGGCGGCGCGAAAAGGCGTTGGCAGGTCCAGCGTCCCTGCTGCATGACCGCCTCGGTCTGCCCGTGACGCTCTGGGTCCTGGGCGTGCGGATTGACGTTGCGCCAAGTCCACGAGGCTTCGTCGTTGATATTCCTGGCATCGATTGCGTGAGATCGTCTCCGCGGAGGCGGTCGTAGAATGGCGTCGGGGGTGACCGATGCCCTGTCGTTTGACGATCTCGACCTCGTCGGTGGTTTGGAGGGACGATACGACAACAGACGACATTGGAGTTCATCTCTAAAGATGCGCCAAACGGACCGCCGTCGCTTGGTGAGAACTGACATCACCGACCCACTGCAGCGTCATTCTCAAACCAAAAGAGCATCAAGCTGATCGCCCAAAGCAACGCCATCCCGAGCAGAACCCATTTGAAGTCGGAGTCGATCATAAAGTTGGCGGCCGCCATCCATCCGATGGAAGCGACCCCGCCAATACTGGCGCCTAGTGCCGCGCCGATTTGGTGGGCGCGGAACGCCGTTGCGGCCAAAGTGACCGCCAGCACGCCGGTCGCCAGCACGTAGCCGCCCATGACGCGAAAGACGAGCTTGAGCCACAACTCTATTCGGGGCCTGAGGAGATCAAGCTCGGCCGCTGGCAAGGCCATGTAGCGGATGTCTTCGGGTAGCAGCGGCGGACGCAGCAAGATGAAATAAAGCCCCACGCCCGTCAAAGCGGCGCCCGCCAGGATCAGCACGATCGACGAGGGCGTCCAGCGCTCGGTGCCCGCCGTCACGTCAGCCATTGCCGTATTTATTCTGGACGGGGGCACCAAGCAGGCGAGATAGGTGTGGGATGAATCCCGGCACGTCTGTCATGTACCTGTGGTAATCGTCGCCGAAGGTTGCGAGAGCGTCGCGCTCTTCAGTCCGCGCCAGCTTAACGTACATTACGACGAGTACCGGAAACATCGCGAGCGTCAGAATCGTTGGCCACTGCAGCAGAAAGCCGAACATGACGAGAATGAAACCCACGTATTGAGGATGGCGCACGTAGCTGTACGTCCCTGTTTTAGCCAGGCTCGCCTTCTGCTTAGCTTCGTAAAGGGTCTTCCAGGCACCGGAGATCATGAAGAATCCGGCAGTAATGAATACGAAGCTGAGAATATGGAACGGTCCGGCGTGCGGATTGGTCTTCCAGCCGAACATCATCTCCAGCAGATGGCCGGCGTCGTGGGAGAACCAGTCGATACTCGGATAGTTGCTTTGGAGCCATCCGGAGAGAAAATAGATCGTGAGCGGAAAGCCGTACATTTCCGCAAATAGGGCGACGAGAAACGCGCTGAAGGCGCTGAACGATCGCCAGTCTCGGGTCGTCTGTGGCTTGAAGAAACTGTAAGCGAAAAGGATAAAGACGGCCGAATTCACGAGCACGAGGCCCCACAGGCCATAGGCTGACGACTCGTTCATGGCGATTTCCCTTCATTGCTTTGCTGGCTGTGACCTCCATGATCGCTATGCCCATGATGCATGAACAGATGCATGAGCGGACACGCGAGCAGTGGGAGCCAGATCAGCACACCGAGCGCATGCGCCCGATGTTCGGTGAACAAAAGTATGCCGGCGATGATGGCAAATCCGATGAATACAAGCCCTGAGCGTGAGGTCAGAAAGCTGCCGGGTGACTTTTCGGGTTCGCTGGTCGAATTAACGTGAATCAACATCGGGTCTCTCCCGCTTCGACGACAAGGAGCTTGCCGCGCCTATTTGGTTGCCGGATCGGGCTGTTGCATTGTCCGGAACCTGGCTGCATTCCGCTTGGTTCCATCAGCTTTGGCTGGGTCTGGCCAACCTGTTTGGCCTTAGGCGCCACAGACCAATATGACTGAAGGTGACAACGGGGACTTGACCCACGTCAAGTCCGGGCATTGCGGACCAAGGGTACCAAACGGCCAGAACACGCTTTCATGACGAAAGGGTAGCCTTCCGATCTCAGCATGTCGGGTCAGCGGCCAAGTTTGATAGAAGCGTGCCGATGCCAGCCAAGCTAGGATCTGCTCTCGTTGTGATCGAGGCCGAACTCGTTCTCGGCGGTCTCGAAACTGTCCTCGATAGCCTTCGACCGCCACCAGCGTTTCGATGCATGTTCCCGCTGGACACCAAGTCGTGAAAAACGCGAGATCGTCATCGAAGATACGACGACGGATCAGGCAGACCGCGTGTCCAAAGACCGTGATTTGTGTCGTTTGATTCTTCGATTTCCAGATCGGCCAATTCCAGATAGCGCCAATCGTGCAGCCGCGGTCCTTTGGTCCCGGTTCCTGCGGACAGGCGTTTCCAGTCGGACGCAAGCCGCGTCCGGGCGATGTTGGCGGCCGTGCCGGCGAGGGGCGGGCTGTCTACTCGTCGTACTTCCAATCAACCCGCGACGAATGTACGTTGCGGTTGGTATTGTGTTCCGATGCTATTTCGGCCCGATGTGATGAGGCTCGCGCGGACCGCCGCTGTAGTGGTGGCTACCGCTGGGCGCAGATTTGCCTGTGGTCGCATCGGTGTCCTTTTTGCCCATGTGATGAGGAACCTCGGTCTTAGGTCCGCCGCTATAGTGGTGGCCGTTCTTTTCAGTGTCGGTCTGCGTGGTTTGGGCCATCGCGGGCAGGGCGATGAGCGAAAGAGCCGTAGCTCCGACCAGTAGGCATCGAGTGATCATGTCTATTTTCTCCGGGGTTAAGACGGTGCGAATAGAACAGATCGGCTAAGTCGCAACTTGACCCAGATCAAAAATAGCTCGGTAGCATAAGTGCATGCGACGATTTCGGGGTCGAGGCCCGAGGTAGTCACAACGATCGGGCGAACATAAGGGAGCCTACGATCCAGAGATTAGGGCCCAGATCAAACCCCGAGACCCAAAGAAATCGGCACCGAAATGACCGCTCTTGCTACCTTCGTCTGCGTTTGGGACCCGTAAACCGAAGAACTTTTGTTCGAGGGATCGAACATCGCTGTTGGGCCGGAAGATGTTCGCTCGGTCGACGAACGTTATGCATTCCCGGAAGATCCGGAATTGGTCAAGGCAATTCACCCTTTGACTCGCGAGCAGCGAATGAAGCTCATCGCTCTCATGGGTTTGCGTTTCGATGGAGAATTCCAAATTTCGCGGGAACTCGTCGAATCCCCGACCCCCCACGTCCCTTAGTCTCGCAGCAAGTTATGTGAATGGTGCTCCTGACGGGTTTCGAACTGTGTTTCAGCCCGAGCTAGAGGGCCCCGTCCATCGAACTAAGGATCGTTCAGTCCGGGACGGTTCCGAGCTTGTTAAGATCGTCGACGCTCTGCGAGTTCTTGAGGAGTCCGCCAACCTGTTCGTAGGACCGGGTCACCTCGCTCAATCGGCTCATCTCCTGGACGTTTTGGACGTTGGATTTCTCCAGCGCTCCCACCGAGAGTCTTACGGCGCCCGTCGGGATATCGAGGGCAGGAGTCTGACTCTGAAATAGGTTGGAGCCCACCGCCTGAAGCGGGCCGTCGAACCGAACGAGGCGAAGGCTGCCGAGAATCCGTTGCCGAGAACTGATGGTGCCGTCGGCGGCGATCGTCAATGAGCGCTCTTCGGGCGAGATCGTGATCGGACCGTTACGAGAAAGTATCGGCTGGCCTTCCATCGTGACCAGGCGTCCTGTTGCATCGACGGTAAGCGCGCCGGCTCGCGTGTAGCGCTCTCCCTGCGGCGTCTGAACGGCAAAATAGCCGTCGCCGACAATGGCTACGTCGAGAGGGTTGCCGGTGAGTTGGATGGCGCCGCCGGAAGAATCCGGATACTGAAATCCGGCATTCACCAGCGAGACGGGGCGCTCCCGTTTTCCATCGACTTCGCCTTCCTTCGCGGGAGAGAGATATTCCTGAAAGGAAAGCTGGCGCGCACGAAAGCCGGTCGTATCCGCGTTGGCGACGTTGTTGGCAACGTTGTCAAGCCTGCGTTCCAGCGCAATCAGTCGCGACAGATGGATAATCGTGGTCTCGCCCATACGACCGCCGAATCAACCGGTTCAGTTGAGCAAAGCGTAGCAGATTTCCGAATCCCCGCGCTTTTCAACTGTTCGGGCATTGCCAAGCTTGCGCCCAGAGGCTCGACGCGGCCGGATTACCTTTGCGCGCTCAATTAGTGGGCAAGCTGATTTGCGCTACCATCCGCAAAAATTGATTATGCGAAGTCTCGGCCATAAATGGCAACGCAATCAAAAAAGTTACGAATGTCGCAAGGATCTTGGGGGTTTGGATGAGGGTCTGCTCTTGAATTTGCGTCAGGGCCTGGAACAGGGAGACTGCAACGCCAACCACGGTACCGACTATCAACAAGGGAGCAGAAATCACAACAACGGTCATTATGGCGTCATGCGCCGCATTCATCACTTCGAGACCGTTCCTCGAGAATCTCCATGCCGCATCATGGTCTTTTGCGCGTCCGATGGTTAACAATTGGTTAATGGTGGGCGCGAGGGGACAGGATCGCGGTGCGCGCGCCATCTTTCCGGCCTCTTGGCCTCTAGATTAGGTCCGCCTGGTAAACCGGGGGGCTCTGCTTCAGCTTGCCGTGCCCGCTCTCGACCTCGAGCCACACTCTCGAGCCGTCGTCGAGATTAAGGTCGATGCCGCGAAAATCCTGCTTGTCCTGGTAGTCGGACTGGGGTCGAGCGATTGACGAATAGGGGACATATTTGGAGGTGTCGGCCAGGAACAGCCCATTCGCTCAGACCACGAAAGTTCTGCAGCTTTGGATATTTGCCTTGCCGACCTATTCTGGCGCAGCGACTGGGAGCCGCGAATGCAGGAACGTGCTGCTCGGAGTAGGCCGGAAATCCGCGCGCATCGGAAGCGACGGTTCCGGTGCTTCTCGCAATCTCAAGACGATCACGCAGAATTGGGTCCAACGTGCCTTTGGCTGCATTACCATAGCTAAAGCGTTGTGGACCCAGACGAGGATTTCAAATGTCTCAGCCATCGGACAATTTAACACGGCGAACTGTATTCGGGATATTGACTGCAGCCCTGATTGCGCCTCGGTCTTCCGCCTTCGCCGAGGCTTCCACAATTCTTGTCCATAAGGATCCGAAATGCGGGTGCTGCGCGGGTTGGGTGCAACACCTTAAGGACGCCGGGTTCACCGTCACTGTCCAGGAAACGGCTCAGCTTCAGGCCGTCCGGAAGCGCCTCGGCGTGCCGGGCGACCTTGCTGCCTGCCATACCGCTGAAGTCGCAGGATACGTCATTGAGGGGCATGTGCCGGCGGCGGCCATTCGCGAATTGCTGGAGAAACGACCGGTCGCCGCCGGGCTGGCCGTTCCGGGCATGCCTGTGGGATCCCCCGGCATGCAGGGCGGAACACCGCAGAAGTACGACGTGGTCATTTTCGAGAACTCCGGTCGGCGGACCTTTATGCAGTTTATCGGAACTAAGGCGACGGGCTGATATTCTGGAGCGCCAGTTAACCGGTTGTGTTTCCGGTGTATTCGGGGATCTTTCGCCATCTAGCAACTATGTGAAGTGATGGCGCTTCCCAAGTTCCAAGCCCTATGTGATGGTGGGGTATGAACGTTCGCCGACTCATCGGTCGTTTGCTCGCGGTCTTCGTGATCGTTGGGTTGGTCTTTGCTCCGCTGGTAAAGCCAGCAGCGGCGCAGCGTCTGGCTGTCGTCGAGATGAGCGGTATGAACGCGATGTCGGGCGACATGCCGTGCTGTCCGGACGGTCAGAAGGGCAACAACTGCCAGGATTGCCCGCTTGTCGCGATGTGCATGCTGACTATCGCCCAGGCTGAACCGAACCCTGCTACCGTCACCCGGGTTTTCTTCCAGGTCCGCCGGCTGTCCTTCGCTCTCGTCGACGTGACCGCCGACGGCCTCATTGGCGCCCCCCCGGACCATCCTCCTCGAATCCTGATCTGATCGGCGTCACCACGCCGTCTGCTGCTGCGCGGTCCAATGGCCGCGCGGATAAGTGCATGCCGCCGTTCGCGGTAAATCAGGACATCGAGGATTGCAAAAATGAA
>JAIEPP010000266.1 GCA_019748335.1 Xanthobacteraceae bacterium | reverse complement strand
ATCGCTCTCATCTGCGCCTCACAAAGGGGTCAACATTCGACGCCGATCAGGGGTCAACTTTGTGAGCCGATTGACAATTAGACGATGGTCATGACGACCGCCACGCTCGGACGGATAGAAGAGAAGGCCTTTATAATCGCAGATCCGACGACATCACGTTAGACGAGGTAAAGATAGTTCTGATCCACAAGGCGCTGGCCTGTCCAATAAGACGACTACAGAACGGACGTTGCCCGCGCAGCTTACCCGTGTAACGCTCTTGATGCGTTGAATCTCGAGCGCCTAGACCGGCGCCCCCGGCTGGCAGCTCGTCCAGAAGGCGAGCGACCACAAATCAAACGATCGAGAAGCGTAGGAATGGCCAAGAAACGGCATCCCTTCGCTCCACAGGGGTATCTGAAGCACTTTGTCGACGGCAGCGGTTTCGTTCATGTCATCAGAAAGGACAGCCCCGATAAGGCCTTTCTGCAGAAGCCAGACAGCTTCGCTTTCCACAAATACCATTACGCCCAACCCTTGCCGGGCGGAGGTCGCGACACCGACGCGCTGGAAAATCTGTTCTCAGAACTGGAGGGCAAATGGCCCCCCATCATCGAGCGCCTGTCTCGCAGGGAAAACGTCAACGACGAGTTGGAGGCGATCTTCAAGTTCATCGCCCTGCAGCGGGGCCGCGTGCCAGCGATGCGGGACGCGATCGAGATCATAGAAGCCGCGCGCGTCAAATCGAGGATGAAAGTCATGGCCGCCGCGGGTAAATTACCGCCGCCGCCCGAAGGAGTTCCCGGTCTGCTCGACCATGTGGTTCGGGGTCGCGACCGTGCGCGCGGCGCTCTCCGACAGCATGGCCCTGAAGGGACGGCCGCCCTGCCTGCGAGACGGCAAGGGCCTCTTGCTGGCGGCGGAGGCGGCGGCCGGCTCGAAGTGGCGCAATTGCCTGCAGTTGCTGGTCACGGGCGATTACCTCACGCCGGCCATAATCGGCCTCGCCTTCGGCGACTGGCTGGCGCGCATCTGGCCGTGGCCACTGAACGATCGCTCGGCCCTGCTCGAGATCGCTATGGAACGGCACTACCGAACCGTGGCGCCTCCCCCCGGCGTTCGAGGGCAGCGCGACGGCGGTCCAGTCGCGAGCAAGCGACGATACCGGACTCTGCCGACGCTTCGGCTACCTCGACCACGGCGAGGATGCGCTCTGGCTGCCGCTGCTCTTTCTGAATTCGGCGATGGTGGAGGGCGGCAACCAACTGATCGTCGCCGACATCGCTCTATCGACCAAATCGAAGGCCGAAGGTCGGGTGACCTTCATCGATCTGATGCCGGCCTCGTTCAACGTCTTCGAGGTGATGACATCGAGGAATCCATCGCCCGATACGGAGGCGCATTGCAGACCCGAGGCGCGAACCGATCTCAGGCTCTCGACGGCTCTCGTCATCAGCGCCCGCTTTCCGTTAATCTCGTCGGAGGGGACGTTGCGCAATGCCTGCGGCGAGATCGCGACGAACGTGGTCGACGGCGGATATTTCGACAATGCGGGATTGAACGTCGCAGAGGCCATCGTGCGGGAGCTCCGGCAACGCGAACTCCGGCCGATCCTGCTGCGAATCGCGAACGATCCGCTCCCCGTGGAGAATGACGGTTTCGCACCGGAGACGAGAAAGCCGCTGGGCCCGTTCCTGAAGGCTGTCACGCATTCGTTCTGGGAGCGCCTGACCGTCAGCCTGCGCTCGCCGCTCCAGGCCGTCGTCACCGCCCGTCAGGGACATGTCCAGATGGCGCTAATTCAGGCCTACGAGACCGTGAACGCGGCCGACAGGGATCACGAATCATTGGTCGAGGTCAACGTCGGACTCCTCATCGACGGCCAGGGATCGTCGCCCTGGTGCGCGTCGCCGGGCAAAGCGGTCACGGCGCTCGACGTGCCCATGGACTGGTGGCTTTCGCCGGTAACCCGCGCCTTCATGGACCGGCAACTCTGCTCCGGGGCGAACTCGGATGCGATGACCCGCCTTGTCAGGCTGATCGGGCAGAAAGGCGCCAATCCATCGGTCGCCGGCCCCGTTGTTTCTGCCCAACCCCGATCTGCGACTACGAAGGACCAACGCGCACCGCCGGCTCTTCCATCCTCATCGACTGGGGCTAACTCCCCGGGCTCTCCATCTTTCCAGCCGCAAACGACCTCGCCCTCGCCCGACACCTCGGAGCCGACGGTGCTATCGCCATCCACCCCGTGTCCCCAAACCGCCCCGGTGCTCAGAGCCGTGCAGTAATCGATCACGATCGGTTCGGATCGCGCCACTCCCTAAATTTTGCGCACGATCGCCCCATTTATTGTTCTCGCTGGACGATCAGCCGAAAACGGAAAACGGCCCCGCGACCCAATTTGCGACCGCCATTAGGATGGTGACGATGATGATCACCGTTATCGCGCTTGGATCATCACCGCGATCATCGTTTTCCGACCGATCTCGTTCGGCCGCATTCAGAGAGGCATTCCCCCGCCGTGCCAGCGCGATAACGACAGCATAGCCGATGATGCCGTAGAAAAGGTAGCCGGCAAGCAACGGCCAACCCATCTGGACGAGTTTTTCACCGGTGCCGGTAGCCTGTTGGATCGCCCCCACAACAAGGTCGCCGCCTTTGTCCTCGTTAAAACTCGCCAGAAAGTAAGACACCGCCAGAGCCGAATTGGCGGCGAGCCACACCGCCAGCAGGGATATCGACCAGCGTCTGACGCCGTCCCGTGAAAAGCTTTCGGCGCCGACGAGCAGATGACAGGTAACAGCCAGTCCCAGCAACGCCAGGATGCAAGCGAGCGAAAGCAACAATGTCGTGGATATGCCGTCGCCGCCGACCGCCCCTCCTGGATATACGAAAATATAGTATTGCACGGGTAGGATGAGCCACACGAGACGCGAGAACGCGTTTTCGTTCCTCGAATCGAGCGTAATCCAATCAACGGGTACCCGGGACGCCGAGTAGATGAGAGTCTTCACTGTCCGACCCACCTCACGGTCGTCTCGAGGAGCGGCTCTACGGAGCCCGGTCGAACGCGTTTGATGACGACGAGCGTAGTCTGCGGTTTCCATGTCGCGACGCCCATGCGATCGCGGCGCGTCGGCAGAGGCAGGGTAAAACCGAAGCAGTCGACAGCGCCAGGCCTTCGGTAGGCGAACTCGGAGCTAAGCCCAGCGAATTTGTTCATAACCTGGCCGCGCGGACCAGCGTTTGCCCCTGTGGGCTCAAGAAGCGACTGAGCAACGCGCTCCACTCGCTGCGTTGTTCTCGCGACGTCCTTGAACCCGTAGGCTCGGTCGAGCCCACCGAGCGAATCGTCGTCCGAACCGATGCAGGTTCCGGTCGAATCGTCGTTTTCCAGCTTGAAATGGAACGAGCGCGATAGCTCGGGATCCGGTCCGCGCCTTCCCTTATCGCCGTGGTAGTCGATGTAGCGGCGCGTGCTGACGTAGCGATTTTCGCCCTCCAAGGTAGGCAAATCGCTATCAGGGGAACATTGCGTCCGTTTCGCCGGACGGGTCACGTAAGCCGCATCGGCATCCGCAATGCCGTCGGCGATAGTCTGCGTCCGCACGTGCCACGCGGCTTCCCTGCCGGCGTCAGGACGGTTTGCCGATGGTACGGCCTTATAGTAAAAACGCGCCTGGGGATCGTAGTAGGCCGGGCCTGTCGCGCCGCGCACGCACAGATCGCCATCGGACGTGCATCCCTCATCGCGGCCGGGATTGCCAACAACGTTCGAGGACAGCGGATGAACCACGTAGAGGCCCGGCGGATAGGCGCGTTGCAGCCTCGTGCACACCTCGGAGTCAATCAGCACCTGGGCGCAGGCGGGAGCGACCGACAAGGCGCAGGTAAGAGCGGCAGTCATCATTTTGAGCATCTACGACTCTCCTCTCTGGGTTCGGGTTGTCTCGATTACACATGGGTACGTCGATAGCGGCCGCGCTTAGTACCATCGGCGCCACTTGACGCTTTTGCCTTGGCATGCCGGGAGACGCCGTTGCAGAAATCCTCGACCGACTGATAGCTCTTGCCCGGATCGCCATCGATCGAGCGGATGATGTGCTCGCCGAGGGCGCGATAAGCCTCGAACTTGCGTTCGCCGAACTGCTGATCGCTCGTGGGCTCATGCGGGAAGCTCGGGTTCGCCTCAGCATAGCTCCGAACCGAAACCGGCTCGTCGCCGATATAGGCGGGCTTGACGTACACAATCACACCGTCGGGCACGTCTTCTTCGGGATATGACACTCTCGCGAGCGCGAAGCAGGACCCTCCCTGGGTCTGGTTGAAGCGCGTCGGAATTTGCAGCACGTCGAATTCGATGCCGATCTGATGGTCGATCGAAATCTTGCGCACCGCATTACCGAGATCGTCAAAGGCCCCCTTGGGGTCACAGCCGGCGTCGCTGATCACAATGAAGCGGCAGCGTCGCAGCACCATCTCGTAAAGTCCGAGATTTTCGAAATGTCCGCCATCCGACAAGTAGACGTAAGGTTCGCTGTCGGTCGCCCGGCCAAGGGCTTCGCTGACGACGGTCCGAGCCGCAAGGCGGGGGCCGCTCCTCGTGAAAGTCCCGGACCCCGTCGAGCCAGGATTGCCGAGCCAAGCTCCGAGGCGCACGTTGAACATCGTCATGACCAGGCTCAGTGCCGGAGAAGAATGATAGCCCATGTTGGGACTTATAGCCGCACCCGATATCGTCATGGCGGTGCCGAGCGACAGGCCCTCGGCATATTCGGTTGCACGACGGTACTCGCCCCAGTTGTTGCCCTGAGACGGCGAGCCGACCGAGCGCGGGGTCGCACTGAAGGACACAGCCTTTCGCTCCTGCAGGGAGAGCTTCGACGTGCGCAGGACATTGAGGGCGCAGTTCACAACGAGAAAATTAGGCGGTACCAGACCGGCATCCCCGGCGCGTGACGGGCTTGGCGCCGGCCGCTGCGGCCAAAGCTCGTGCAGATCGACGTTGTCACGCTCGTCGAACCCCGTGAGACCGTTGGGCCGTCTCTCGAAGTCTGAGGCCCTCGAAGCCCCGAGAAAGGCTCTAATGAGACGATTGCGGTAGAGCGCATGGAGCGAGAAGCGGTTTGCGTTGACCAGACGCGATGCGAGCAGCGCGAAGGCGGTCGTCGCGACCAACGCCGCGGAGAGGCGAGCGAGCCCAACGCCATCCCCACGTAAACCGAGCAACGGGGCCAGAAAGCTCGCAAGGGCATCGGCCCAGACCGAGAGCAGGATGAGCAACGCCACGAGAAACACAGGCGTCGCTATCGCAATCACCGTCTGCGCGGACAGGGCCCTCCAACCCACCAAGCGCTCGCGGATGCCCGCCGACGTCGAGGAGGACTTCCCGAGCAAGGCGCTCACCAATCCGGATGCGCCCCCGATCGGACCCACTACCGCCAGCAGATTATGATCTCCGATCTTGAGAAAGTGGACGGCGACCGCCGGACCGATCGCGACAACAAGCACGAGCAGCAGACAACTCACCGCGAGCTTGACATGATATCCCGCAGCGCTCGCCAGCCATTCCCGCTCGCCGTCTCCCCATGCCATGGTGCTCGACAGGGCTATATGGACAATCTCGCCCGTCAGATAGGCCCCGACAAACGCGAGCGGGCCGATTGCCACCGCCAGCGAAGCCCTCACCTCAGGCCTTACGGGCAGTCCTAGAAAGTCCGAAAGCGCTGGAGTTGAAAGGAATTGCTCTCCCCAAACGATCGACCCCACGATCAAACCGGTCACCGCGCCGGAAAGGGAAAACCCTGCGAAAGATGTGAAGACCGGCAGCCATCCATCCGTCGTCCGCAAGTTGGCTTTCGTCGAGAGCCGGTCGTCTTCCGGGCGATGGGTGACGAAGTAGGCCAAAAGCCAGGCGATAAGATTGACGGCGGTAAAACCGGCCACGATCTTGGCGACCGGCATCGAGGTGGGCGAGCCGTTTACCTGCGTGATCGCAACGCCGATCAAGCTGGCGATGAACATAGGCAGAAGCTGGAATGCGACAAATTCGCGACGGCCGAAGCGCTGGCTTTCCAAGCCCGGGCGCTGACGCAGCGACTCCAATGTGACGACGGCGTAGATGCAGACGCCGACTGCGCCGAGACCGGAGACGAGGCTGGAACCGCTATTTTCATGGAACACCTCGCCGAAAACGGCGAGACCCCCGACAAGCAACTTGACCGCCAACACCAACGACATCAGCAACGGGATGACGATGCACCAGTTGAGCAGGAGATTTCGGACGTAGATGACGCCGATCGTCAGCATGTCGGACGAAAAAAGCGCGCGCCGAGGCGCAAGATAGCTGCTGTAGCGGCGAAGATGATCAATTGGCGAATGAAATCCCATCTCGTCGAATTCGAGCGGGCGCGTATTGTCGAGATCCTCGCGCACGGCCTTATATCCCGAGCGCGCGACCCATGCGGTAAGAAAGCCGCCGAGATAGCCGCCGCCCGACACCGTCGAGAGGTAATCGAACCGGTGAAGCACCTGTTTCGCCGCAAGTCCCTGGACGACCCCGAGCGCAAAGGCCGCGCTCCTGATGCCACCGCCGGACAGGCAGAGCGCCGAAACGTCGCCCGCCTCATGGACGAGTTCGCGATACCTCAGAAGCTTGGTACGAACGCAAACATGGCTATGTCCGAGCAATTGGGCTTCGGAGATCGTCGCGTCCTTATCCTCGATGACACGCCGCCGCTCCGAGATGACTTGGAATTCGTCCAGCAGGACGTCACCGAGATCGAGTTGACTATCTGGGCCTGCCTCACCTCTCGGTGGCCGGCAGACCGGGCAACGGCAGCGCGTCGCCGCCGCACCGGGATCGCCTATCACCCCTCCCTCGATGTCCGGCATCAAACACCTTCGTCCCGTTTCGTCGCGACAAACTTTCTTCTCGTACATCACGTCACCCGTCGCGCTCTCCGTCTAATTGACGCCGGCTTCTCAGGCTCTTCAAACAGACCTCGTGGCTAAAACATCGGAAAATCGATGCTTGAGCCCGGCAATCGCATTGGGCCGACGGAAGCCTATCGCCGACACCATTCTCGATTGCCGTGACCGCAGCGTGATTATTTTCCAGACCTCACCTCCTTCTGCGATTTCGCATGTCCCGACGCCCGGATGCCGCGCTCTTCAGGAACTGCCCAGCCGGAATGGAAGGTTTACGCCGCGTGCCGCATGAACGCGATACGCTGCCAGTCCGACATCACGCGCGACGGCCCGCGCTAAAGGCCAAAGACCGCGCATGGGCCCGATGAGCTAGAGCCGACCATCGTTCCAAATTTACGAATTACACCGCTTCAAACGCCGCCAGGATGCCGACAGACAGCCCGAGCGTTCCCAGATGGTCCTCATCTCGGCCGGACGCGATCTCTGAGCCGCGGTGCCGCCGAACGAGGAAATTCGAGCGAGAAGCGTGTAGACAAGGGATGACCGTTCTCCGATTGAGATCGTAGAAGTCCGTCAAATTCGCCGCCGGCCGCCTGCGAGATGCCCGATAGCAATGGACCTTCGACGAGCGAGGCGACAACGGCGTGTCCGCCTCGCGATCGCGCGACAACCCGTAGACCTCACCAGATGAGCCGCGCTTTGTGCGAACCTCATGAGACAATTGAAGCCGATCTGGAGAGAATTTCGGAAGGCCTAGTGCGTTTCACCGTTCAATAGAAAATGAATTTTAGTCGAAACGCTGTTTCTCAAGTCGCCATAAGTTAACCTGGCGCAAACTGAGGCTAAAACGACCGGCCCCTTAGCATTATTCCGCTGCAATGGATGCATTGAGATGGCCTTCGATATAACTCTGAACACCAGCCAATTCCTTCAGTCGTCGTTGCAGCATCTCAGGGTCAAATTTGCTTATAGCTTGCTCGACTTCAGCGATCACCGTGCGCGATTTATCCACATATGATTTCACACTTCGCGCAAATTTGTCGGCCTTCTGAAATTGTTCAAGATCGAGAAGCTTATTTGCAATTGGGATAGGTTTGAGCGACGTTCGGATTGAATTGATTGCGGCAACAATGTCGTTTGCGTGGAATAGAGCGTAATCGTTGACCTCTCGGATGATATTCGAAAGCTGGAGGGCCGAAGATTGAATAGCGTCAAGAAGAGCCTTATTATTCTCGGCGGTCTCTCTTGCCTCTCGCGTAGGCGCGATGGCATCCAGATAAAATCGACCCCCCCCAGTACGATGCAACCAGTGCCTATCGCAAGAAACAAATACGCGAAGGCAATCGAATTTCCACCTCGCAAGGCAAGACTGAAGGCAAAAAGCATCAGAATAACGCCTACGCATAGTATCGCAAGCCCAAAACTGCCTGCTTTATAGGTCCTGATAAGCCGCCCAAGAATAACGCTGCTCCGCGATACTTCATGTATAGCCTGTCGAGACATGACAGCATCCATAGGTTAATTAGAATGACTAGGACTGAGATCGACATGCGTCTATAATGATATATTGACGCAATTTTCCTGTATGTTCAACGAGTCGAAGACTTGGCGGTAGTTTAAGCACCAGACTCGATGAAGAAAAGAGATGGAGGTGGCTTTTCGGTAATTGTGTTGCGTTCCCTTCTTGCCGCTAAGCTCGATCAAAAATTTCTATCCCGTTGATAAAATCCGCGGCTCCGGCGGGAGGCAGAACTCAAGCAGAGCGCTAGGCGTCCTTCATCGCTGGGCGCTATTGGGCCGGCTTCTCCGCCTTTATATCAACGCGCCTAACCTCTTTGCCCTGATCCGCCGACGATGCGTATTTCCTGAAGGCGACCGATTCGAAAAGCGGCGGCCGGACGAGGTCTGCCAAAAAACTCACCCTTCCGTTTTTCGCAAAACGGGCCTCAAAGAGGTAATCGTGCTGCGATCGCGTCTAGACGCCCCTCGGCACTACTGCGACGTCGAAAGTTATACCACGACAAATTAAGACGTAAACTTGGCCTCAGCCTGAATCACTGACGAAGCCCCGATCGATCTTGATCTTGTCGAAGGGAATCCAGACAAGCCATAAAGCCATTTGATTTGAGCCATCGCGATGGCCAAAGCGCTGCGGCTAAGCGTAGGGTCGTCCGGCAGCTTGGTTTTTCTGGCACAATGTTTGAATAGCGACACCATTTTCAGTCTGATGAAAATGCTCGAGATAGTCACTTGGAACAGCCGTGTCCGCGAGCGGTGGCCCATGGCCTTCTTCGGTTAGAAACTGACGAAAATGCCGGCGCATCGCCGCATCCGTCCTGCGTTGGTGTCTCATGTAAAGCAGTGCTGCGCCCGCACCGGATGTGGTAGCGGCGAGCGCGGCCGGAGCAAAAACGGGAGCGCCGCGCTCGGCCGTCCGAGCGATTAGGATCGTCCGAACGCACCAGAGCATCCGCTTGGCGACGACAGCGCTTTTCAACACGTCCGCGTGCCGGTCAACGAACCACCCGAGATCGGATGCAAGGCTGATGTCGCGACCGTAGTTTGGACGGAGCCTGAAGGCGGCGCGAAGATGCCCGAGACGACCGCCCGGGTCGAAGATCGGCTTGGATTCGCGTACGATATGGCAGACGAATAGATCGCCGTCTAAAGCGTCGGTCAGCAGCTTGCTCCACGGATAGAAAAACATAGACACGGAGCCGATCGAGCGATGACGGGGGACTCCCGGCGGTGAGACCATGAGAAGGTCTGTGTCGGAGCCCTTCTCGTTATCACCCCGCGCGCGGCTGCCGAATAGCAGAACCGCGCTGACCCCCGAAGTTTCTGGAATCCATCCGCTCAAAGCCTTGACCGCGCCACCGCTGCCGTGGAGAGCTTGCGCGCCGTGGCCCTCGCCACCACGACTTCGGCCCGGTTGAGGAGGACCAGCGGCTGCTTGCCGGGTATGAGGGTCCCCGGTTCGACGTCCAGGTTGTTCTCCGTCATGATATAGAAGCTCTGGCTAAGCCTGCTGGTCACCACGAGCTTCCCATTGGTCATCTCATATTCCATCGCTACCGCCGTGCGCTGCGTCTCCGACAGCTCCGGGTTCGGCACGATCTCCAGGTCAATACGGTGCGACCACTCGTAATCGAGCACAGGGTCCGTCGCTGACATCTCGATTTCGCCGGCGTGCTCGATGCGGAACAAATTGTAATCGCGGAAGTCGCGGTGCTCGCCCGACCAAGCTCGCACGTACCATCGGCCGCCGGCGTGGAACAGCGCATGCGGCGCGATCACCCGCCTCGGCTCAGACGACCCGGTGATGGACTTGTAACGGATCTCGATCTGGCCACCCCGATTGGTGGCATCGAGGATGCGCAGCAGTATCCCTGAATCAGTGCGCTTGCGAAGAAGTGACACGTTCTCGATGGGAGGCGGCTTGTCGAACCAGGTGTCGTCCTTGCTCATCCATCGGTTCTCGATCGCCACAAGCTGGAGAAGGTAGCGCTCCGACGATGCCTGCATCAGGGTCGGCTTGTAAGCCGACGTCCGGACGTATGCGCGCGCGCCGGGATCGTAGCTGAGATTGGCCGGCGCCAAGCCGGTGTAAACCGCGATATCGGACGAGGCCTGCTGCGTCGAGATACCAAAGGTGTCAGCCAGGTCACGCCGGTTGAAGTGGCCATCCCAAAACAGGCGGAAGTCGATGAACTCGAGCCGTCGTCCTACGCCCCAGCGTACCACTGCCTTGTCCTCAGCATTCATACTCTATCCTAGAAATTTGACTGATTGCCATGTTACCCATCTAATTTATTGACGAGCAAGGCTCCCTGCCCCATATATTATGGACGCAATCGAGCCGTCCGGCAACGGCATAGGCAATCGGCAGGACGGGATAAAATGGCAAAGAACTGGCATCGAGATCGAGCGGCAGAGCACATCGATCGCAAGATCGACGAGGTAAAGACCGTAGAAGTCGTCGACTACCATCGCGACATGTCGCTCGAGGACATACCGCGCAACAAGGCTTACCGCGTCGACGCGGTCCACCTCTACGCCGACATCCTCAATCTCGACGACATGCTGCACGTCACCACCGAGGAAGGGGTGATGTGCCACAAACGCACCTTGAGGTTCCTCAATCTGCACTACCGCGCCGTGCACCGCATTCTGAGCCGCTGCGCGGTACGCAGGGTGGATTTCCATAACCAGAGATTACACGCTCTCATCGCCAGACCGTCTAACAGCGAAACAGATGCAGAGACCAAGCGCGTTCATCTAGCCGTGTCAGTGGCGCAGCTCCTCATCGACGTTCTGCAGGAGACCGGCGACGCAGACGCGTCCATCCCGAGCGCCAAGATTCGCGTCGGCATCGACACTGGCGAGGCACTTGCTGTGAACAACGGGCGCCGCGGCGGCCGAGAACCGCTCTTCCTCGGCGCGCCGGCGAACCACGCGGCGAAAATGTCGGGCGGGGGCAACCGAATCGGGATCTATCTTACCAACAACGCCCGCGAGGCAATCGGACTCAAGGCGGTTGAAAAGCCGGCGGCGACGGCTCTGACCGGCTCGGAGGTTGAGCAGTGCCAGGACGAGGCCGATATCGGCGTCTCGAAGGATACGATCGTCAAGGAATGGAAGGAGGATTTGGAAAAACATCCGATCGGCGCTTTCGCCTTCTCGCGCCACACGCCCCCGTTACGCACGCTCGATATCACGAGCCTCACGCCTGCGAATTCGAAGCGGCAAGAGGCCGTCTCCGTCTACGCCGACATCGACGGCTTCACTGCTTACATCGCCAAGCACATCGAGGACGCTCCCGAGGATGTCGTGCGAGTGTTCCATGTCATCCGTGCCGAACTCGACCGCGTGCTGACGCGCGACTTCGACGGGCGACGCATTCGCTTCATTGGAGATTGCCTGCACGGGCTGCTGTGTGACGGCACAGGGCACAGCACCGACGATCAGGAGACCGTCAGCACCGCCACGCTCTGCGCAGGCGCCCTCCGTTCGAGCTTCGAACTAGCTCTGGAGAAACTGTGGGACGAAAAGATCGACGTCGATGGGCTCGGCCTGGCGATCGGCTTCGAGTTCGGCCCCATGACGGTCACCCGTCTGGGAATGCAGGGCGACCGGGTCCGCTGCTCCGTCAGTCGGGGCGTCCTCGTCTCGGAATCCGAACAGTCGCGTTGCGGAGGCGACGAGGCCGCTATCGGTGCGTCAGCCTACGATGCCGGAACCCAGGCGGTCCGTGATCTCTTCGGGACGAAGCGGAAGGTAAAGTCGCTGGATTACAATGAGGCCGTGGAGGCGCTTTCGCAAAAGGACGACAAGACGGCGGTCCTAGCCAAGCGGGAGGCGTTCATGCTAGCGGCGCCGGCAATAGCGTCGGCATCCGAGCGTACGGTCCGGCCCTATACGGAAATGAAATGATCGGCAGCGCCGCTTCCACAATCGACACGCTCGCGGCCTGCCTACCGGCTCTCGGCGCGACTGAGCTCGGCCGAACTTCGGAAAACGAGCTGGATATCGCGCTTCCGGTCACGCATAGCGATGGGCATTGTCCGATCTATCATTTGCGTATTTCCATCACAGGTGCGTCAGCCTCCGTCAAGGAGTTGGCGTTGAAGCTGCTGCCGACCTTCTGTCCGGAGCGCCACATCAACGCCGATGGAAGCTTCTGCCTATTTTGGCGCGCCGTCGACGACATCGCCATCGACGGACCCCACTCCGCACTCGAGTGGTGGGAGACCCTCGCTCGCTTCCTCCAGCACCAGACCCGCGCCGCTCGCCTGCGTCGCTGGCCCGACGGACAAGCCCGTGCACACGGCGCTGCCGCGATCCACCAGCTGCGTGCCGAACGCGCCGCAGAACGTCTCGACGATCGGCTGACCACCGATATCCAGTATGGACGGATCTCGGCGGCCTTGCACGGAAGCGGGGCCGAAGGACCGGCGATCAGGGTGCTACTCGACGGCAAGAGAATTTACTCAACATGGCTCCGTAGCAAGCGCGTCGTGAACCTGCGCGGGCCCTGCATTTGCCCTGCGGGCAAAGGACAACGTCCACGAGCCATCCGATCATGCGGCGAGCACGCCGCTGCCGCTGCGACGCTCGCACTGGAGTTACACAGCATGACCGTGCAGGAGCGGCGCTTCTGGGCGGCTTTCGAGGGACATCTATGCTGCGGCACAATGAACGATTGTCCGCTCGCGCAGACGTCCGCTCGCGCAGACGTCGACGGCATCAGAGGAGCGGACCTCACAACCGCGCGCTGCTTAAAGAGATATGAATCGCTAGTTTGAAGGACCACTTAGATCGAATGGGGCAAGGCTCACGCTGACTTCCTAGTCCACGCAGGCATGCAGCCCGAATTCGAATTCGATGATCATCTAACAACGACGGGATGATCGCACGGAGTTGGCAGGCTGGCGATCACGCACTTCGACTGAGGAATATGTCCCAAGTGCAGATCTAACGGTTTGATTGAGTTAAAGACCTGGGAGTACGAAATGGGTGGTTTGCTCAACAGATTTTCGGGACCGGAAAACAGGGAGAGATTGCTTGAAGCCGTGAGGTTGCAAACAATGATCGCCAACGATGAGGAGTTGGCCGAGCGGATCGTGGCAGCAGGCCGACTGCAAGAGCTCACGCCTGGCGAGGTCATTATCTCGCAAGGGGATTGGGATGACGACGTGTTCTTCATTTTGGCAGGTCGTTTGCGGATCGCCATCAACGGGCGACCGCAGGCCTTTCGCGAAGCTGGTACACACGTCGGCGAGTTGACCGGAACATCTCCGGCTCGCGCACGCACCGCGACAGTCTCTTCCGAGGATGAATCCTTGGTTCTCAGGATAAGGAACGCCGACATAAGGGCGATCGCAGATGACAATCCAGCGGTGTTGAGACGCATGCTTGATGTTGTCGCCTCGCGGCTCGACGAGCGCAACCGAGCGATCGGCAAGACAAACGACGTCCCCCGCGTGTTCGTCATATCATCGGCGGAACGGCTCAATGTCGCTGAAGAAATAGCCCGTCAACTCGACACAAAGGAGATTGCGGTCGATCTCTGGAACAGCGGAACTTTCGGTCTTTCGGAATACCCGATCAGCTCACTGATGGACGCGATTGAGGCTGCAGACTTCACTATCGCGGTTGTCGGTGCCGACGACCTGTTGATTATGCGTGGCGAGGCTCATGCGGTGGCTCGTGACAACGTCCACCTCGAGTACGGCATCTCGCTAGGGGTTCTCGGACGAAGACGCTCTCTCCTGCTTGTCTGCGCTGATGACGGCGTTCATTTGCCGAGTGACGCTGCGGGGCTGACCACCCTCAGATATAGACACGCAAATGAGGCTGAGATGAAGCGAACCGTGCGCAACGCTTGTCTAGAGGCGAAAGAACATATCCTTCAGGAAGGTGTGTTCACTGACCGCCGAGCGCGCTGATTCTGTGAGAGGTCGAACGAATGGCGGTGAACGAGGATTTCTTGCAGGAGCATGTGGAAAAGATACTTGGTACCACCTTCAACGAACGCGACGGTCGTGTAGTGCCATCCACAGGCGACGTAGCTCTCAGAGATGGCGCAGTAAAAATCGACGCGACCTTCTTATATGCAGATCTTGCCGGGTCGGCCAAATTGTCGTCCGTCTGTCCGTGGTCGACCACTGCCAGGATTATCCGTGCATTTCTCGCTTGCTCGTCCCGTCTTATACTCAAACATGGCGGCTCTATAAAAAGCTTCGACGGCGATCGCGTCATGGGCGTATTTATCGGCGACTCCAAGAACAGCAACGCTGCCCTGTGCGGCCGCGAGATCCACTGGACCGTTCGGAAAATAATCGACCCCCAGGCTCGCAAGCGATTCAAGTCTATCAGTAACAACCGCATCGCGATCCGCCACTGCTGCGGAATTGACACCGGGGAAGTCCGCGCCGTACGATCCGGTATACGGGACAATAACGATCTGATCTGGATCGGAAAAGCGGCGAGTTTTTCCGCAAAGCTTTCTGACATCCGCGACATAACTTATCATACTTACATATCGCATCGAGTGTATTCTAGGCTCAATGATAGCGCAAAGTATGACGATGATGGAAACGTTGCTTGGAAAAGCGTCATTTTTAAATTTGCCGGCCAATCCGAGATTGTTTACAAGTCGAATAACTGGAAGAAGCCTTAGGTCGATTTCGATGTAATCGAAGATCTCTATTTTGCCATTTCTTGACGGTGGTTGCCACAGAGCTCCCTTAAGCGCTCAGAGAATTCCCCAGGCCCGGTACCGCCCCCTGCCCGTTGCTTCGCGCAGACCGAGTTCAGCCACCAGATCCTGGGCGGCGCGAGGGGTGACGCCCAGCCCTTTGGCGATCATACCAGCCGACGCTACGGGAGTCGCGAGGATCATCTCGATCAACGCCGGCAGGTTCGATGTCGAACGGCGACCCACCAATTTCCGCTCGAGCTGACGCATGATGTTAAGCCAGCGATCGTGATCCTTCAGCCCGATTTCTGCCGCGGCCACGATCGCCTCAATCTGCACGATTAGTTTTGACGTCTTTCCGGTCGCCCAGCGCTGTTCCCGCGGGATTTGTTTCAGGCCGAGGTTGAGACAGGCTAGATGCACGCGGGTCTTGCCCCGCCCTCGGAGCTGCTCCGCCCCGAGTAGTCTCCCCAGCCAGGGCTGATGCTGCAGCGGCTCGATGGTCTGCCAGGCTTCCAGCACCAGGGCGGCGGCCAGCACCGGCGGCAGGTTTTTCGTCTGGTCGACGATGCTTCTCCATTCGGCGAGACGCGCCTCCTCGTCCCAGTCGAGGTCATAGAGAGGGGAATCGCGTTTGGGCTCTCTGGGCGGCGTCTTTATGAGGGAAGCGTTAGCGGATCGGGCCAATACGGCGTCCATAGCGCGAAGTTCGGCGGCGAAGGCATCGTCGGCGTCAAGATCCTCCAGAGATGCCTCGAGGCCATAGCCAAAATCCTCCTCCAACAGACTCTCTGCATTCGCCAAGGCCCCAGGCTCCTTCGTCGCGCCGCTCCCAAAGCCCTTCTCGGTTTCTTTGGCTGACGCCAGCAGATGATCCAAAACGTCGTCGCCATCCGGACTTTTGACGATCGCGCTCTTGCCGCGGAGCGCATCGAGACCGTTAGGCGACAAGGCCCAAGCTGGATCGGCGGTCGCGATGCGGCGACGGGCGCGCAAGATCGTATGCGCCCGGGTTAGCTCGTGCGTCGGCGCCCTGATATCCATGCGGGCATCGTGCAGCACGAGGTCCTCAATAGGGACCAGCGTCCCCTCGAGCCAGAGGCAGGCGGCAGCATCGGCAAAATGGGTGCGGGCGATCCACCCCTCTCGGATCTCACTTTTGGCGAGGCGTTCATCGAGGCGGGCCAATGCATCTTCAGCGGTGCAAAGGGGCCCTGCGATCTGGTGCCAGGGCACTGGGTCTGGAAGCTGATAGGATATAGCAACACTCTGATATCTAGTATGATAAATTTTGTAACAGAAGTTAACACAGTTTTAGCTTCTGTCATAGATACATCCCGAAACAGGTTATTTTCACTATCGATAATTACTGTTTATCGATAGCTAAAGACGTTGCGGGTTAGAGCCCGACGCGCTACCATCCGACCGAGCAAAATGGCCCCTGAAATCCGAAGATTGGTCTGAAGTCGGTGCGAGCGACGGCGTGACGCCCATCCGACCAGCCCTGCTCGGGGAAATGCAGATGATCCATGCCGACAGCGAGATCCCAGCCCGCAAGTATGAGGGTGAGAGAGCGGTCGACGACCTGGGAAACCTAGAAATGCAGACCCAAGCAGAAAAGTACGAGCGATTTAAATCTCTGCACTTCAGGGATCGAGCCTTCGTTTTGCCGAATCCATGGGACGCAGGGTCGGCAAGACTCCTGAGCAGCATGGGATTTGAGGCCTTGGCGACCACCAGCGCCGGGTACGCTTTTTCCGTGGGGAGACGCGATTCCTTTGCGGGGCTTAGCAGGGAAGAGGTTCTGGCGAACGCATTCGCCATTGTAAATGCGACCGACCTCCCCGTTTCCGCCGACGTTGAAGATGGTTTTGGCCCGACGCCGGACATCTGCGCCGAAACCATCCGCATGGCCCGCACCGCAGGGTTGGTCGGAGGCTCGATCGAAGATGCGACCGGCGATCCTCGTCGCCCGATCTATGAAAAAGAAACAGCCGTCGATCGCATTCGGGCGGCAGCCGAGACCGGCCCGTCATTTTTGCTGACGGCGCGCGCCGAAAACTACCTTTGTGGTCGCCATGATCTTAGCGACACGATTGCGCGGCTCCAGGCTTTCTCGGCTGCTGGAGCAGACGTGCTTTACGCACCCGGACTGCCAGACCTCAACGCAATAAGGACCCTATGCCGAGAGGTGGATAAGCCTGTGAACGTCGTCATGGGGCTGCAGGGTCAGTCCTATTCTGTTTGCCAACTCTCCGAGGTAGGCGTCCGTCGGATAAGTGTCGGCGGTTCGTTTGCTCGCGCGGCCCTCGGAGCCTTGAAACGGGCAGCTCAAGAAGTGTTGGAAGAGGGAACGTTCACCTATGCGGCTGATGCAATTCCCGACCGGGTCGTTAGCGAGCTTATGTCCGGCGAAAAACTCGCAAGCCGTTACTAACGATATGGAAACACAGTCCACTGATAGGAACGAACCGCCGGCATGACCAAAGCCCCTGCCCGTCAAACCGATCCGGAAACCCGCCGCGCACTGCAGCTCGACGTGCTGGCTTCTATGCTGCCGGCCGACCGGCGCGATCGCCTCGCCGAGATTCTCACCGACGACGATGTCGAGACCTTAAAACATCTCGCTCGCGAGGGCATGGGCGAGAATTCGCTGCGCGCGCTTGCCTCGGATCTCGGCTATCTCGAGGCCTGGTCGATGATGGCGACCGGCGCCCCCCTG
>JAIEPP010000123.1 GCA_019748335.1 Xanthobacteraceae bacterium | reverse complement strand
TGTAGGTGCCGCCGATGATCGGATTGAAACGGGTGAAGGTGTCGTTGCCGTTGAGCGCGGTGCCGATCTGGTCCTGCAGCTCGATCCGCGCATAATTGAACCGGCCGCCCCCGGTGATGGAGAACGCCTTGGTGACGTCGAACGTATCGAGCGCGTAAATCCCGTTGTACTGGTTGGTGGTGCGAAGCGCGACCGGCCCGATCGACACCGGGTCGCCGGATTGACCGAGAAAGATTCCGCTACCGTTGACGACGAAGTTCGAGCCGATGGTTCCGAGTTCAGCGCTCGCCGAGAAACGGGTCACGCTGTAATCGAAGCTGGTTCCGACTACGAAATGATTGTCGTGCCCGAACAGCTGATCGTTGTTGGTCGCCTGCAGGGAAAATCCGATCGTCGTCGAACGGGTCGTCGTCCGGTCGAGCTCGCCGAGCACGGAACCGGAAGCGAAGGGATTGGCGAGTTGGGTTCCGTTCAGACCATTGGCCGGAGTACTGTCGTCGTTGAAGCAAAGCAGCGTTGCATCGGCCGCGCAGGGCTGGGTCCCGGTCGGATTGCCGTCAATTACCTTCTGGTCGAACACCCGCACATGGGCCGAGCCGTCGACCGTCCAGGTCGGCGTCGCCTCGACCTTCCCGGTCAGATTGACATAACCGACGCGATTGTTGGTGATCTGCGGCGTGGTGTAGGTCGCGCCCCAATATTGCTGCAGCAATTCGATCGGCGAGGTAGCGGTTGCGCCAAATTTATTGTCGGCGACGCCCATATTGACGTGGAATTCGCTGGCGTCGTTCTTGTAGCCGACATCGCCATAGAAGCGGCGGACGTCTGAGGCCGAAAAATTCCGAAAGCCGTTGTCGTGCAGGCCTTCGAGGGCGCCATAGACTGCAAAGTTCTTGTCGACCTGTTTGCCCCATTGCCCCGAACTCTGGACTCGCCCGAACGAGCCGCCCATCGTGTCGATTTCGGCACCTTGATAGTTGAAACCGTCCTTCATCTGCACATTGACGGCCCCGCCGAGGGCATTGAGCCCGAACGCGGGATTGTTGGTGACGACGCTGACCGACTTGATCGCGGTGGTCGGAATCAGGTCCCAGTTGACGGTATCACCGAACGCCTCGTTGATGCGGACCCCGTTCTGATAGACCGCAAGCCCCTGCGGCGTCCCGGCAACGGGCGACGCGACGAAGCCACGGAACTCGATGTTCGGCTGAAACGGATTTCCGGTAACCTCGCTGACGCTGATGCCCGGCACCTGCTGCTGCAGCGCGTCCGCGATATTCAGGGAGCCGGTGCGCGCAATCCGCGTCGCGTCGACGAAATTGACGCTTGCCGGGATCTTGTCGACATCGATACTGGAACCCGAGCCGGCGGCGGGAGTGGTCGAATAGACGTAGACGACGCGGGGTTTCCGCACCGCACGCGCGGCTTGCCGGCTGGCGCCGCGTTTGGCGCTGGGCGCCGGCGCCGACACCACGATCGCCGGCAACGTCTGGGCCTCGCCGGGCGCGCTTTGGGCGTAAGCCTGTTCCGTCCCGGGAAGCAGGCACATCGATATCGAAACCATTACAAGCGGCCGAACGCCCATCCGCTTCATCCCATTCCGCGCCGGCAGTTATGGATCCGCCGATCGGGTTGTGGATGATCCTAGTGCGCCAACGAGATTGCGCTACCGCAAAAGGTCCGGTTCTTGATGCGCCATCTTTCCCGAAGAGCTTCGGGAATTCTTCCCGGACCGGTGTCGCGCCAATCAGATCTGCAGAATAGATTCATGTGGCGAGCCACCGGGAACGAGGGCTTCCACGGTCACACCGCCTTCGTCGGAAGCAATCGTGAGCGTGCCTCCCAAGGCGAGAATCCTCTCGCGCATGCCGGTCAAGCCGAAACCAAGCTTGTGATCCGGCTTCATCCCGCTGCCATTGTCGCAAACGCGTACCCGCGCGAAGTCGCGGCCCGCATGAATTCCCGCCGACTGTCCGGCCGGTTCGATGCTGACCTTGACGGAGGTCGCTCCGGCGTGGCGGAAGACATTGGTCAACGCCTCCTGAATGACGCGGTAGATCGTGAGATCGGCGGTCTCTCCGGTATCGCCGAGCGCGGGTGAAATCGTGGTTTCGATCGCCATGTCGGGATGCGATTCACCCCACAGCCGCAACAAGGCGCCAAGCGCTTCGCGCAGCCCCAGTTCCGCCAGGCCGACGGGGCGAAGTCTTTCCAGTATCCTGCGATTGAATTGCTGCAGCGCGTTGACCTGCTCCAGGATCGCGCCGCCGTGCTTTCTCAACGCAGCTGCGTCCGACGCGTCGAGTTCGGAAAGCCGCATCAAGGCGCCGGCGTGGGCGCGCAGCGCAAAAAGATAGGGCCCGAACTCGTCATGCAACTCGCGCGCAATTTCCTTGCGTTCGACGTCCTGGAGCGAGACCGTGCGCTCGGCGAGACGCCTCTTTTCCTCCACCGCCTCCCCCAAGGTCGCTGCAAGGTGGTTCAACCTGGTACAGATCGCCGCCAGTTCGGGTGCGCCTGCAGGCTTCACGCGTGCGTCATACCGCCCGGATTCGATGTCGGTCATGGCCCGCGACAACGCCTCGAGCGGGGCCAGTGCGCGGTCGACGACCATCATCGTGATCAGAAACAGCGCGACCGCGATGGCGGAACCGACCTCGAGCTGGGTGACAATTCCGTCCCAGATCTCGCTCATCTCGTCATCGGGATGCGATGTGATCACCAGCGCCTGCGGCTTGCCGCGGATCGTGATCGGCACGCTTACCGATGTCTTTTCCGGATGAACCAGGGTCACGAACCACGCCGGTGGCGAGCGGACATCCTTATCGTCGTCGAGATGGCCGGCGCGCGGAATCACACCGGCCGCCTCATCCTGCCGCGTGATGCTGACATGGCGCAGCCGGCTCAAGTCTTGAACAATCTGGTTCAGCCGTGCTTCGGGGTCCGGCGCCTCATTGAGCCCGACCACGATGGTCTCGACAAATTCGCGCGCCAGCCTGATGACGCTTTGGTCTTCGGCCTGGACCCGGGGCGTCGCCTCGACCACCAGCCGCGCGATATTGATGGCCAGACCGAGCGCCAGGACGAATGCCAGCAGCAAGTTGATCCGGGCACGCAGGGATAATTTCTGCCACATGAGGTTTGTCCAAATGTTGTCCGGCACCGCGTCGCATCTGGCTCCTCACCAAGAGGAACGTTGACAGACGATGATGCGGCCATCTAATGGAAGCGTACAGCAACATCGCCCGGGTTGCATAATCGGTCGAAGGCAAGCCTGAACCCGATGCTCGTGCAACTGATGCGGTGCAGCAACGAGACGCATTGGGGATCGAGGCCATTTAGGGATCAAGGCCATGCGCATTCTGATCGTTGATGACCATCCGATCGTCGCTTCGGGCTGCCGCGCCGTTCTTGCCGACGAACCCGAGATCGTTTTGCTGGAAGCCCCGGACGCCGAAAGCGGCGAACGCGCTTTCATCGCCGAGCGTCCGGATATCTGCGTCATCGACATCAACCTGCCGACGGTGTCAGGATTTGAACTGGCACGGCGCATTCTGATCCGCGACGGATCCGCGCGCATCATCATGTTCAGCATGAACGACGATCCGGTATTCGCTGCCCGCGCCATCGACGTCGGCGCCAAGGGCTATGTCTCGAAAACCGGCGATCCGAATGACCTCGTCGAGGCGGTCCACGAAGTCGCGAGAGGCGGCGCTTATCTGCCGCCCGCGATGGCGCGCAGCATTGCATTCGCAGGCCCGGCGTTCGCCCAGAGCCCGCTTTCAAAACTCACCTCGCGCGAAATGGAGATATTGCGGCTGCTCAGCACGGGCAAAAGTCTTTCCGAGATCGCCTGGCTGGTTCACTCCTCCTACAAGACGGTCGCCAACACCTCCTCGATCATGCGCCAGAAGCTCGGCGTGCGCACCTCTGTCGAACTGGTCCGGTTCGCGATCGAGAGCGGCGTGGCCTGAATGACGCCGCGCGACACCGGAGCCTTGAAGACATGACCATGCAGACCGTTTCGCTCAATCGCTCCTATGGCGGCACGCAAGGCGTCTACAAGCATGCCAGTCGAGAGACCGGTACCGACATGACCTTTTCGGTCTATGTGCCGCCGCACGCAGATGGCGCCAGGCTGCCGGTGGTCTGGTATCTCTCGGGATTGACCTGTACCCACGCCAACGTCACCGAAAAAGGCGAGTTCCGCAGCGCCTGCGCCGAACTTGGACTGATCCTCGTCGCGCCCGACACCAGTCCGCGCGGTGACGACGTGCCCGGCGATCCCGCCAAAGCCTACGATTTCGGGCTCGGCGCCGGCTTTTATGTCGACGCGACAGAAGCCCCGTTTGCCCGCAATTACCGCATGTGGAGCTATGTCACGCAGGAATTGCCGGAACTGGTCGCGGCGCAATTCCCGGTCGATGCCAAGCGCCAATCCATATTCGGCCATTCCATGGGTGGACACGGCGCGCTCACGATCGCGCTGCGCCACGCCGATCGCTACCGCGCCGCCAGCGCCTTTGCACCGATCGTTGCACCCTCGCAGGTGCCGTGGGGTATCAAGGCGCTCGGCGGTTATCTCGGGGGCGACAAACAAAAATGGCGCCAGCATGACGCCGTGGCGCTGATCGAGGATGGCGCCAGATTTGCGGACTTGCTGGTGGACTACGGCGGCGCCGATCCGTTTCTCAGCGAGCAGCTGCGCCCGGAACTGTTGCAAGCGGCCTGCAGGAAGGCCGGCATTCCCCTCACCTTGCGCCGCCAGGATGGTTACGACCACAGCTACTATTTCATCTCCACGTTCATGGGCGATCACCTGCGCTGGCATGCCGCGCGCCTGAAGGCTTGAATCTGGCTGAACGGCGATGCCGCGCGAAAGGCGGGGTTGCAAGCTCCGAGAATTCGGTCATGTTTCCAGTCAAGCATCCCTCCATGAGATCGAGGAGGTGCATCGGGAGGACCCATGATCCGATGGTTGGTCGCTGCGATCGGCTTGAGCGTCGTAGCTACCCCCGTGTTTGCGGCTGATACGATCGAGATCGGCATCGGCTATATCGGCCACGCCGGTGTCAAAGCAAAGCTGTCCCTGGTCGAGCAGCCATCGGAGAACGATGGCGTTGCGGGTGCGCGGCTCGCCATCGAGGACAACAACACTACCGGAAAATTCCTCAATCAACACTTCACGATGGAAGAAATTCGGATCAAGGACGGCGACGACGTCGTCAAGGCAGCGACGGCGCTTGCCGGCCGCAACAGCTTTATTGTTGCCGATCTTCCCGCCGACGAGTTGCTGAAGGCCGCCGACGCGCTTCGCGAACGCGGAACCGTGCTGTTCAATGCCGGTGCGATCGACGATCGCTTGCGCGAGAGCGATTGTCGCGCCAACGTCATTCACGTTGCGCCGACGCGCTCGATGCTCGCGGATGCGCTCGCGCAGTATCTGGTGTGGAAGCAATGGAAGCGCTGGCTCCTGGTGGCGGGCTCGCATGACCGGGACAAGCTCTATGCGGATGCGCTGCGCCGCGCCGCCGCACGCTTTGGCGCCAAGATCGTTCAGGAGCGCACGTTCGAGGATACCGGCGGCGCACGGCGCACCGACAGCGGCGTCACCCTGATCCAGCGTCAGATGCCTGTGTTCACGCAAGCTGCGCCGGCCTATGACATTCTCGTCGCGGCGGACGAGAGCGAGGTGTTTGCAGCGTACCTGCCCTACCGCACCTGGGACCCGCGACCGGTCGCGGGCTCGGCCGGACTGGTGCCGACCAGTTGGGACGCGGCGCAGGATCAATGGGGTGCGGTTCAGATGCAGAACCGGTTCGTTAAATTGAATTCCCGGCACATGACCGCCCTGGACATGCAGGCGTGGACGGCAGTGCGCATGCTCGGTGAAGCGACGTCGCGCACCGCCTCCGGCAATCCGAAGACGGTCTTCGCGTTTTTGAAAGGGCCGGATTTCTCCGTTGCCGCGTTCAAGGGGCAACGGCTGACCTTGCGCGACTGGAATTTTCAGCTGCGCCAGCCGATCCTGCTGGTCGACGGCCGCATGGTGGTCTCGGTTTCGCCGCAGGAGGGCTTTCTGCATCAGGTCTCGGAACTCGATACGCTCGGCGTCGATCGGCCGGAATCCAAATGCAAGCTGCACCAATGACGGAGAGCTCGCTGATGCAGCGTAGTTATATGATTTACGTGATGGCCGCGTCGCTCGCGGCCACAACGCCCGCGGCCGCGTTCAAGGCCTATGTCTCGAACGAGAAGAGCAACACCGTGTCGGTCATCGACACCGATAGCTGGACCGTCATAAAAACCATCAAGGTCGGCCAGCGGCCCCGCGGCATCGAATTCACACGAGACGGCAAGTTCGTGCTGGTCGCCGTCGGCGACGACGACAAGATCGAGGTCATCGACACCGCGACCCAGCAGGTGGTGGACTCGCTGCCCTCCGGCCCCGACCCTGAACTGTTCACCCAGGATGCTGCCGGCAATATCCTTTATGTCGCCAATGAGAACGACAACACGGTGACGGTGATCGATTTGCAGAAGCGCGTCCGGCTCGGCGACATCCAGGTCGGCGTCGAGCCGGAGGGTATGGCGATCAGCCCGGACGGCAAGATTTTGATCAATACGTCTGAAACGACCAACATGGCGCATTTCATCGACACCGCCACGCGGCAGATCGTTGCAAACGTGCTGGTCGACTCGCGGCCGCGCTTCGCCGAATTCAAGCGCGACGGCTCCGAACTGTGGGTATCGTCGGAGATCGGCGGTACCGTGTCGGTGATCGACCCCGTCAAACATACCGTGACTGGAAAGATCACCTTCGAGATTCCGGGCCTGCGGCGCGAGGCCATCCAGCCGGTTGGCATCGGCATGACCAAAGATGGCAAGACCGCCTTCATCGCGCTCGGCCCCGCCAACCGCATCGCCGTCGTCGATGGCGCCAGTCACGCGGTGACCAAGTATCTTCTGGTCGGCCAGCGCGTCTGGCACATGGCGTTCACGCCGGAGGAGAAATATCTGCTGGTCACCAACGGCGTATCGAACGACGTCTCGGTGATCGACGTCGCCGCGCAAAAGGTCATCAAGACCATCCAGGTCGGCGAGCTGCCCTGGGGCATCACGATGGCACCGCCATGACGACATCCGCCGCGCCAACCGCTGACCACAATGCGCCGGACGTTCCCGACCGGCCGGATGCGGCGCGGGTTCCGGCGCTGTCGATCAGCGATGTCAGCCATTCCTACGGCCCGCGTCGTGCTCTCATCGATATCAACTTCACCGTGGCGCCCGGCAGCTTTACGGCGCTGCTTGGCCTCAACGGCGCCGGCAAGAGCACGTTGTTCTCGCTGGTGACGCGGCTGTTCGGGATTCAAAGCGGCCAGATCGGCATTTTCGGCCACGACGTCGGCCGTGCGCCGGGCGAAGCCCTGCGGCTGCTCGGCGTCGTGTTCCAGCCGCGCACCCTAGATCTCGATCTCTCGGTGACGCAGAACCTGCTGTATCACGCGGCGTTACACGGCATCGGCCGGCGTGACGCCCGCCTGCGTAGCGGCGAGGTGCTGACGCGCCTTGGGCTGGCCGATCGCGCCGGCAGCAAGGTGCGCGACCTCTCGGGCGGCCAGATGCGGCGGCTGGAAATCGCACGCGCTTTGCTGCATCGGCCGCGTCTGTTGCTGCTCGACGAGGCCACGGTCGGGCTCGACGTCAAGGCCCGCGCCGATATCCTCGGTCACGTCCGCCAGCTCGTCGCCGAGCAGGGCATCGGCGTGCTCTGGGCCACGCATCTGTTCGACGAGGTCATTGCGAGCGACGACCTCGTCGTGCTGCATCAAGGGCAAGTCCTCGCGCAAGGACCCGTGGCGCGCGTCATCGCCGAGACCGGCGCCGACAACGTCAATTCTGCATTCATGCGTTTGACCGGCGCGACGGCAAATGTCGGGGGCACCTCGCCATGAGCTCCACGACATCAAAGCCAGCCGGAAGCGGCTTCTCATTCGGCGAATACCTCACCTGCCTGAGCGGCATCGTCTGGCGCGAGGCGCTGCGGTTCCTGCATCAGCGCGAGCGCTTCATCTCGGCGCTGGTGCGGCCGCTGGTCTGGCTGTTCATCTTCGCCGCCGGCTTCCGCCAGGTGCTCGGCATTTCCATCATCCCGCCATACGAGACCTACATTCTCTACGAGGTCTATATTGCGCCCGGGTTGATGGCGATGATCCAGCTCTTCAACGGCATGCAATCCTCGCTGTCGATGGTCTACGACCGCGAGATGGGCAACATGCGCACGCTGCTGGTGAGCCCGCTGCCGCGCGGATATTTGCTGTTCTGCAAGCTTCTCGCCGGTACTGCGGTCTCGCTGCTGCAGGTTTATGCCTTCCTCGCGATCGCGTGGTTCTGGGATATCGCGCCACCGCCGGCCGGCTATCTCACGGTGCTGCCGGCACTGATCCTGTCGGGCCTGATGCTGGGCGCTTTGGGCATGCTGATCTCGTCGGGCATCAAGCAGCTGGAGAATTTTGCCGGCGTGATGAATTTTGTGATCTTTCCGATGTTCTTTGCCTCCTCCGCGCTTTATCCGTTGTGGCGGGTGCAGGAGGGAAGCCCCCTGCTCTACTATGTCTGCCTGTTCAATCCGTTTAGCCATGCGGTCGAGCTGATACGGTTTGCGTTGTATGGACAGACCAACTGGATTTCGCTCGCGGTCGTGGGCGGCTGCGCCGGCGTCTTCATGATCGGCGCGATCTACGCCTACGATCCATCGCGCGGCCTGATCCGCCGCGGCCCCGCCGGAGGCGAGACATGAAACGGCCAATTGCAATCGGCGTGTTGCTCGCAGCGCTCGCTTCCGCCGAAGTCTGTCTGGCGGCCGATCCGCGTTACCCGGATTGGCCGTGTGCCCAGGCCAAGGTGCCGGAGATATCGCTTGCGGCGGTCTGGGCCGGTCCGCCGCTCGACGACGTCGCCGACAAATGGAAGGACGACGCCAAGGTCAGCGCGCTGGTTACAAAACTATCGGCAAGGCGGGTTCCGCTCGAGGACGCCCAGAAAGCGATCACGGAATACCTGACCGCTGCCGCGGCCAGCAAAACCCTGCATGGCAAGCTGCTGTTCGCCGGCCTGTTCGATTCGCTCAATGCGCAGCGTTCTTCGGTCCTCAACGGGCTCGAGCGGGTGATGCGCAAGCAGCGCGAGGCCGCGGATAAAATTCGCGCCGATACGTTGGCCCTGCAGGCGCTGCAGGATGCATCGCCGCCCGATCAGGCCAAGGTCGAGGAACTCGGCAACCAACTGGTCTGGGAGACCCGGATTTTTGAGGACCGCCGGCGTGTGGTCAAATTCGTTTGCGAGGTGCCGACCATGATCGACCAGCGGCTGTTCGCGCTCGGCCGCACCATCCAGCAGGAAATGGAATAGCGCTGGAGCATGATGGATGGGAGTTGAAACACAAAATCGCGAAAACAACCCCATGCAAAGTAGAACGGCACGCCAAGCGACCTGGTTTCGCCATGCTTTAGCCAGCTTGCGGACACTAACGCGGCCCGGGCATCTCCTCGCTTGCGCGCGGCGGCGGCTGGGAATCCGCCAGCGGCAGGCCGGCGAACTCCCAGCCATCGGTCCCTTCCGGGTACCACGCCACGTGGCGGTAGCCGTATGACAGGACCCGCTTGGCCGCATTCCACGACATCCAGCAATCGGCCTGGCAATAGATCACCAGCAGCGCGTCGTTGTTGCCGCCTGAGGCATTGGCTATTCCCTGCCGCAGATAGTCTTCGGTCGCGGCCGCCAGTTTGCCGTAGCCGGTGTCGGGCAGCCAAACACTGCCCGGGATGTTGAGCCGCGGCTTGTCTCGCCAGACCGTGCCGGCAGGGAGATTTTGCGGTTTTGGCGCGCGCGGCAACACATCGATGAAAACGCCGGTCTTGGCGCGCCAGATCGACTCTGCTTCTGCCGTGCTCAGAACGCGCGCGCCAGCCAGTGTCGCCGGCACCGGCGCGCGATAATTCTCGTTGCGATATTGGTCCGGCTCCGGTGCGTTTTGCTGGGCGCTGACCGGGACCGCAGATGCCAGCATCGCAAGGGCAATGCCTGCGATCTTCCATATCATGGCAATTTCGTTGCCGTCTCCGCGCCGATCGGCCTGTCATTCTCGTCGAGCAAGGGCACACCGAAGTCGAGCAGGATCTTGTTGATGGCCGGCTGGTTTTCCTGCGTCAAGCGGTTGAGCAGCCGCTTCCAGTTCTGGTCGGCCTGTCGCACCCCCATGCCGATACGAAAGACCAATCGAGGTCCCGTCGTTTCCTTGACCAGCGGGGTGACATGGAGCGGCGGGTTCGCTCTCTTTGCATAGAAGCCCGCCATCGGCCCCCAGAGAATGGCGGCGTCGATCTGGCCGGACAGGAGATCGCCGATCATTGCTTCCGCCGAAGAATCGAAGCGCGTATCGATCATCAACGGATAAGGTTTTGCATTCATCATCAAACCGTTGGCCGCCATGTTGGTGGCGGGCGGCGTGCCGGCGACGATGCCGATATGCTTGCCCTTCAGGCGTCCGTCGTCCAGCGTGGCGACGTCGTCGAGCCCGCTGCCCGGTTTGACCACCAGCGTATAGGCCGTGCGGTAATAGGGATTGGTGCCCTGCACCAGTTCGTCGCCCTGCGGAAAACCCATGATGACGTCGCAGCGATGGGCGCCAAGCGTCATCCGGACGAAACCGGTCGCCTGCGGAAAGTACATGTAGTCGAGCTTCTTCTGCAGCTTCTCGGCAAGCAATTCTGCGATCTTGTTCTCAAAGCCCTCGCCCTTCTCGTTGGAGAACGGCAGGTTGCGCGGATCGGCACAAACGCGAAGCACTTTCGGGTCGACAAGCTCGATCGACAGATCTCCGGTTTCGTTGATCTGCGCGAGCGCGGCGCCGCGGCCGATAAGGCTCGCGACGACCACCAAAAGTGATATCCACAGCCAGCGCCGTCGTCCGGCATTTATCATCGAGAGCTGTTGCACTGCCGGCCCGCCATGTTGCCAACTACCAATTGGTGTCGGCGATCACGATGAACCGAAGTTCAAGTGAAGCCGCAGACATCAAAATGCTATGCTTCTCAATTGGAGCGTGCAACAGGAATAATCCCGGTGATGGACGCGTGCGTCTGTTGCGACGCAAACCGACTGCGACCGGGAATACGAAATCGTCGACACCACTTCGTGGTGAGACGGAGGCAAAGGTATGGTTCATCGCGCCCTGATCCTTGCGGCATTCGTGATACTCCAGGCGTCGACGTTCGCGCAGGCCCAGCAACCGGTATTGCCGGTCAACGAGATCGCGCCCGGCGTGTTCGTGCACCAGGGCCAGACCGCGTTGATGACGCGCGAGAACGAAGGCGACATTGCCAATGTGGGATTCGTCATCGGTAACGACGCCGTAGCGGTGATCGACACCGGCGGCAGCGTGCGTGAAGGCGAGCGGTTGCTTGCGGCGATCCGCGCGCGCACCGACAAGCCAATCCGATACGTCATCAATACCCACGGCCATCCCGATCACATCTTCGGCAATACGGCCTTCGTGCACGAGGGAACCCAGTTCGTCGGCCACAAGAACTTGCCGCGGGCGCTGGCCGCACGCGGACCGTTCTACATCGACGCCTTCCGCCGGATCATGGGCGATGCGTTGATCGATCCGGTACGGCTCGTTCCGCCAACGCTGCTGGTTGACGGCACGCTCACGCTGGATCTCGGATCGCGAACCCTCATGCTGCGGGCGTGGGCCACGGCCCATAGCGACAGCGATCTCACCATCCTTGACGAGCCAACCAAGACCCTGTTCGCAGGCGATTTGGTTTTCGTTACCCATGTTCCCGTGATGGACGGCAGCCTTCGCGGCTATCTCGCCGTCGTCGACGAACTCGCAGGCCTCCCCGCACAACGCGTGGTTCCCGGTCACGGCGCCGTGAGCGAATGGCCGGCAGCGCTTGCCGATGAGCGGCGTTACCTGCAGACGCTGGCGTCGGATGTTCGCGCGCTTGTCGCGGGCGGCAAGCCGATCACAGCTGCGGCCGATACGGCGGCTGCTTCCGAGCGATCCCGATGGCAGTTGTTCGAGGATTACAACGCCCGCAACGCAACTGCAGCATTTTCAGAAATTGAATGGGAATAACACGCGCAGTGGCGTATATTGCCTGCGTTGCTTCCACGCTCGCGAAGGGTGCGACCATGCCCGGAACTCATTTCCGCCTGCTTTGCATCGCCGGCCTGCTTCTGTTCGGCGCGCAACCGACGCCTGCGGCGACTCCGGATACGTATGATCCGTGGCCCGGCCTGGTGCAGGATATCTTCAACAACCGTCCGATGAATGACGGCAGCGGCGTCATCGCGATCGAGATGCCGTACCGGGCGGAGGATGCGGCGATCGTTCCCGTCACCCTTCGAACAAAGCTTGCGCCGGGCGACGACCGTCGCGTGCTGGCCATTACGCTGGTGATCGACCAGAACCCCGCACCGATGGCGGCGAAATTCCAACTCGGCCCGGACGCCGGCGTGTCCGAGATTTCAACACGCGTGCGTGTCAATAACTACACCGACGTTCACGCCGTGGCCGAGCTCAGCGACGGCAAGCTCTATATGACCAAGACCTATGTGAAGGCGTCCGGCGGGTGTTCGGCGCCGGCCGGCAAGAACGCCGAGGAAGCCAATAACCGCCTCGGCCAGATGCGCTACCGGCAATTCGCGAAATCCGGCGAAGGCCCGACCAGCGGGACCCGCGAAGCCCAGATCATGATCGGCCATCCCAACAATTCCGGCTTGCAGATGGATCAGGTCACGCAGCTCTATGTTCCGGCGTTCTTCGTCAACGAATTGCGGCTCTGGCAGGACGACAAGCCAGTGCTGACGATGGAGGGCGGGATTTCGATTTCGGAAGATCCCAACATTCGTTTCACCTATGTTTCCAACGGTGCGAAGCAGTTTCGCGCCGAGGCCAGGGACACCGAAGGCCACCTGTTCCAGCACGAATGGAAGATCGACGCGCCAGGCATCTGATGCGACGCGGCGCCAACGTCAGAAGCACCTGACTTCCGCTTCAGCCTGCGCGCGCCTGAGATCATTGAGTGCGCTGGCCGCCTGCTCGGAGGTACGGAACTGGCCGCCCAGATTTCCCCGGACCTGCGACATGCTCAAAACGGTCTCAGCCGTAACATAACGCTCGTACGGCACCAGCGACGCGACGACATCGATCGAACACGAGCACTGTTCGATCGCCTGCCGGGTCTCGCCATTTGCTTTCAGACAGCCGAACACATATTCGGAACGCGCCGAGGTCGGATAATCGTTGAGGTCATCGGCGCGTGTGGTGACGACCATCGCCGCCAATGCGACCAGAGCGCCGATCATCCGTCCTGTCGTTCCGGCAAACATGATCGCCATCCTCCGGCTGTTCGAGCCTTATCGGTTCTGCGAACCGGGCTCTACTCTTTTTGCTTTGACGCGTTTTCTTTACGCGAACCGGAATCCACTTCGCTCGAAAACGCTATAATGCCGAAGCTATGCTATCATCTTCGTTCTGAAAAGAAGACGATCGGGGAAGCGGCTCAAATCGCTCGGAGGGGCTACCATGTTGCGCACGCGAACTATCGCTGCTGTCTTGTTGATCGGCCTGTCGATTTCCTTGCCGGGCCCGCTGCTTGCGCAGGCAAAGGGAAAAGGCATCCGATTGTGGAACCTGACCACCGCGACCATGTCAGGTTTTCAGCTATCGCCCGCCGGAAAGACGGATTGGGGCCCCAACCAGACCCTTAACGACAAGGACAAGGAAGTAGACCACGACGAACGCCTGCGCATCACCGGCGTCGAACCCGGCCGCTATGACGCCAGGGTCAGCTACCGGGACTCGAGGCAATGCGTCGTGCGCGATATTGAAATCAAGGCCGACGCGGTGTTTTCGATTTCAGACAGGGATTTGAAGGACTGCAACAAATAGCCCAGCGGCCGCAGGCCCGGGTTACCCCGCGAGCGCCGGCTTGCCGGCGTCCGCCTTGTCATTGGTGTGCGGATATTCGCAGCGCCATTTGACCGCAGTCCATTTCGGATGTTCGCCAACCCACTGCGCGATATAGGGCGGCGCGGCCATCACGCATTGCGTCAACGAACCGCTATAGGAAAACACCAGATGCGTGTCTTCGCAGGTGGTTGGAGACAATACCGCACATACCGTCACAATCAGGTCGATCGGATTCATGCCTGACATCCCTCGGATTGATTCGTTCAAGATAGCACGCACAAATACGTAGCCGAGGGGTCGAGGTTTCACACCACCGTGAGAATGCGGGGTAGCCCGCGGGCTCTGATTCAGCCAGTACCGATAAGGCTTTAGACAAGGCTTTAAAAGTTAACGCCAAATATCAGCCGGGCTTGATGTCGCTCGAAATTGACGAGATCGAGCGCCGCGTTCGATCCGGCCGGACGCCCCCAGGCCTGGACGCTCCAGCTTGCGGTCAACCGGGAACGCTCCGAAAGCTGGAAGTAGGCGGTCGGACCGACAAACAGCGCCTGGCCTGAAAACTCTTCCAGACCGATCCCTTCATATTTCCGCAGATACCGCGCTTCCCCGCCGAGAAGAACGCCGGGACGAACCTGCGCCATCAGGCCGAACGAAGCTCCGATCGTGGATTCCTGCTCGGCCAGTCCTGTCCCGACAAATCGCGTCCACTCCGGCTGATAGATCAGGTTGAGGGCCGCGACGGCGACATTTGGAACGATCTCCCGATCGAACGCCAGGACGACGTCCGTTCCGTATTTGCGGACCGCCGCGGCTGTGCCCTCGTCGATACGCTCGGCGTGAGGTTCGACCGCTAGCGTCAGGCCGAGCGGAGCGGTTTGCCGGTCGAGAAACCGGTAACGGAAATCCACCGAAACACCCTGCCATCCCGCCTGGCGGCGGTCGTCAAATCCCGGAACGCCGTTGATGTCGTACGCCGAAAAGGTGCTCCCCAGTTCGATCCGGAAATCCCTGACCGGCACGAACTCCAGTTCGAGCTGCTGGCTGCCCGCTCGGTAGTTGCCCCCGCTCCTGGCAAAGCGTCCCGTCGTCTCGGTTTGAAACTCACGCTCGCCGACATTGCCGACATCGGTGCCGATCATGAAGGCAAAGATGTGCTCGGTATCGATGCCTTCCTCGGCCTGAACGCAGACCGGCGCCATCGCGGCAAGGCACACGAAGATCGCCTGGAAAGCTTTTGCAGAAACAGGCATTCACACCCAAAGCCATGCTCACCGGGAAGCACCGTATCACAGTCCAGGGACACGCCGCGAGCCATCAGAGCACCCGGTCGGGGTGGTCCGACGTCAGCTACACGGCAGGCTATGCGGTGGAAAATTTAAAAAAAGCAATTCGGGACTCTGCTTCTTCGAAGCAAATCCAGCTATTTCGGCGCCATTGCGAAACGAGAAGCGCCGTTATGCGTCGATGGCGCGTCTGCCCGGCTCGGAGCAGCAGGTTGCTGCCGGAGCCGGGCAGATCGCCTTGATGCTGTCTACTTGCGCGCTGCGCAGGCGTACATGTTGATTTCCATGCCCACCGGCACTTCGACAACCTTTGGAGTTTTCCAGGTCATTGAGAGTCTCCCAAGTAGTTTGGCGCGAGGTCCGCACCAGCGTCGAACGTAGGGCCACCCCAGATACTGCGCAAGTACGCTGCATGCAGGCCGAAGCGCCGATATTTCTCTCTTGGACAAAGTTAGTTCGCTCTTGGACAAAATTGTGCGCGACAAAGCCACGCGGGGCGTAGAATCGCTTCCACTCAACATAATTTTGAATGGATGTCGCAACGGATTCGGTTTGCCTGCCTGAACGGTATGTGGAACGTTCGGGCTCCTGTCGGATGTCAGGGGGCCCCGATGCCAACGACGAACGCGGATATTGATTCCTTCGGTGACCGCGGTCCTCTGCTGCGATGGCTGGTCTTTACCGGACTCTGCATCTTTGCATTCATCCTGCTGTGGCGGTTCGGACTCGTCCGACAGATGATCGCGAGCGATCGCACCTACATCTCTTCGATCATCGGCCTGCTCTATGTCGCCGCGTCATCGCACTGCCTGTGGCGCACCATCGTGATTTCTCGCGAGGGCGACGCGGCGCGCCGCAGCGGCGCGTTGATCGAATCCGGCCCCGGCCCGCTGCATCTCGACGGCGATGCGATCCTGGTCGAGGGCGCCGGAAAACTGCCGCCGGGTCTTGTGTCCGCGCATATCCACGATCTCGCGGTCAAGGCGCGGCTGCAGGGGCCGCGGCGAATGGACCAGACGCTGCTGCTGCGGGGATTGGCGGGACGGCTGCGCGGCTCCAACCAGTTCGGCGCCTTCGCCAGCGATACACTGATGAAGCTCGGCCTCCTCGGCACCATCATCGGTTTCATCATGATGCTGGCGCCGATCGCGGGCATGGACCCCGGCGATCGCAGTACCATCCGCTCCTCGATGAACCTGATGAGCGACGGCATGGCGGTCGCCATGTACACGACGCTCGCCGGCCTTGTCGGCTCGATCCTGGTCCGGATCCAGTATTACATGCTCGACGACGCGACCGCGAAACTGTTTGCCTATGCCGTCGGCCTGACCAAAGTCCGCGTCGTCTCGGTGCTGGAAGACCGGCCAGAGGCAGCCGAATGATCGACGAGTTCGAACTGATGCCGCAGGAGGAGCCGTTCGATCCGTTCGCGGTGATGCTGTTCAAGGCACTGCAGGTTCTGGCGTTCCTGTTCTTCATCGCCCTGCTCGCGATCGCGCCGGAGGCCAAGGATGGCAAGATCGACAGCAAGGCCGAATTCCTGGTGACGATGAGCTGGCCCGACCAGCATCCGGACGATTTCGACATGTTCGTGCAGGACCCGATCGGCAATATGGTCTGGTACCGCCGGCGCGAAGCCGGGTTCATGCTGCTCGACCGCGACGACCGCGGCGGCGCCAACGATTTCATCCTGGTCAACGGCCGCAAGGTGCTGTCGCCGATCCGCCAGGAAACCGTGAGCATTCGCGGTATCGTCGCCGGCGAATACACCGTCAACGTCTACCACTTCATCGCGATGGGCCGTGAGCCGGTTCCGGTCTCGGTGAAAGTCGAAAAACTCAATCCGGTCGTGCAGGTCGTCTATTACGACACCATCATGCTGCAAAAAGCCGGCACCGAACGCACCGCCGTCCGCTTCGCGATCGACGGCAGCGGCACGGTCACCGACGTGAACAGCCACGAAAAATCGCTGCTGCAAACACTGCGCAATCCACGCCGCAACGCAGGCTGAAACGAGGATGGGACTGCAGTCGCAAATCGTCGGTCTGTCGCTCGCCTATGTGTTGCTGGCGGCGCTGCTGCTTGTCGTCGTGTTGCGTGTTCGCGCGCCCTGGCCGCTCAAGGTTGTCGCCGTTCTCGTCACCAGCATCTTCTATGGCGTGGCATTCTTCCGCGTCGAAGGCCTGCCCGGATGGTCGGCGGCAGCCCCTTTGCCGTCGCAGTTTCAATTGCTGTGGGCGCGGGTGGTCGATCCAAATCCGCTCGACCGCGACCCCGGCGCGGTGCATGTCTGGGTCGAGGAACTCGACGCCGCCAATATCCCCAGCGGCCAGCCGCGCGCCTACCGGCTGCCCTATTCCCAAACGCTTGCCGCCAAGGTCGAGGCGGCACGCGACGAGATCATGAAGGGACATCCGCAGGGCGGACGCGCCGCCGATTACGGCACCGGTATGGGACAGGCCGCCCCCGAAGGCCCGTCTGATGTCACGAAACTTCGCCCCGCCGCGGCGCCGGGCGGCGATCCGACCGGCGGCGGCCTGC
>JAIEPP010000270.1 GCA_019748335.1 Xanthobacteraceae bacterium | reverse complement strand
ACTAGACCATCGATTCCATGGAACTGGACCTATGAGCGGGATTCGTGCGGTCGACGAAGCCTTGTAAGCTGATCTTTGATTCGTTTAACGAGGCGAAGGTCATGGCGGGATCTCGGCGATTGATCGAGTTGTCGATCAAGAGAACGGAGCTGCGGGAGTTGGAGTCGATTGCGCGTTCTCGCACGGAAGCTGCGGGTCGTGTCGAGCGGGCGCGAGTGCTGCTGGCTTATCGGCAAGACCCGTCTTTCTATGCGGTGGGCCAAGCCTTGGGATTGCATCATCAGAAGGTCCGCCGCTACATCGAGCGAGCCAAGGCAGATGGTGCGATGGCGGCGCTCGATGAGCGTCCCCGCCCGGGCAAGGAGCCGACGATCACGGTCGAGGCCAAGACGTGGGTGGTGGCGCTGGCTTGCCGGAAGCCGAAGGATCTGGGCTATCCGCACGAGGTTTGGACGACGCGGCTTCTGGCCGAGCACGTCCGCCAGCATGGGCCGAGGCAGGGGCATGCGTGCCTGAGCGGGCTGGTCCAGGGCACCGTGTGCAAGATACTCGACGCGCAAGAAGTGAAGCCGCACAAGGTGCGCTACTACCTCGAACGCCGGGACCCGGAGTTCAAGGCCAAGATGGCGCAGGTGCTGTGCGTCTACCGCGAGGTGAGTGTCCTGAAGAAGGCGGCGGCGGCGACGAAGAAAAACAAGCCGAACAAGGCGGTGACAGTCATCTCCTATGACGAGAAGCCCGGCATTCAAGCGATCGCAACGACCGCCCCGGACCTGCCTCCCGAACCTGGCGTGCACCCGAGCTTCACGCGCGAGTTTGAGTACAAGCGCCACGGCACGGTCAGCTTGCTGGCCGGCATCGACCTTGTTACCGGCAAGGTCCATGCCTTGGTCGAGGACCGCCACCGCAGCCGCGAGTTCATCGCGTTTCTCAAGCTGATCGATGCCGCCTATCCAGCCCATACGGCGATCCGTCTGATCCTCGACAATCATTCCGCACACATCTCCAAGGAGACGAAAGCCTGGCTCGCCAACCGACCGGCAGGCCGCTTCGAATTCACCTTCACGCCCAAGCACGGCTCCTGGCTGAACCTGGTCGAGGGCTTCTTCTCCAAGCTCGCCCGCTCCGTCCTGCGCCACATCCGCGTCGCATCCAAACAAGAACTCAAGGACCGCATCATGGCCGCCATGGATCACATCAACGAAAGACCTGTCGTCCATACATGGTCCTACAAACTCAAAAAGGCCGCCTGATATGAGTCAAATCAAGGAAACGCTGGTCTAGTCACCGCCGGAAGGGCGTCGAATAGATAGAGTCATGTGCAGATCCTCTCGAAATTTGCCGCCAATAGCGATGCCCGAGGGCCGCATATGCATGCTATGCACCAGCTGCCTTCGAAGCGCGCAAGTCAGTCCTATAAGATATAATTAATCTATATCTTAAACCGATTCAAGCAAGCGAAGACCGACCTGGGGGATAATTTGGACGGACCAGCAGGTCAGAGACCACTGCATATTCAGGCCTCGATCCGGTTGGGAAGGGTAATGTCAAATCGATTGTGCAGACACAGGAGCAACTCGGCAAACAAGCATTCGCAATCTACCTCGGGCCGTCGTCATCCTGGAAAAGTATCCGTTCCGGCGCTCCGTCAAGGTCGTCGTATTGACCGTATTCCAGTGTCCACAGAAAGGCACCTAGTCCAGCGAGTCCCAGTCCAATTGCAACAGGAATAAGAAAGAAGAAATCCACCATATGCGATCCTATTCCTCAGCTTCGCGGGTGGACTGGAAGCCGGAGTCGCAGTGAATTTGACACGACCAAAACTGATGAGATCGACATCGCAAGCGCCGCAATCAGAGGCGTGACGAGGCCGAACGTGGCGACTGGAATGGCAATCGCGTTGTAGGCAATAGCCATACCGAGGTTTTGCCGAACCAGGGCATTCGCTCTTCGTGCCACGTGAACCGCGAGAGGTACGGCCTCAAGGCCATCGCGCAAAAAAACTAGATCGGCCGCATTGCGGCCGACATCGGCGGCCGACCCCGGTGCCATCGAAACGTCCGCGGTCATGAGTGCCGGGGCGTCATTGAGACCGTCACCGACCATGAGAACCTTATGCCCACGCTGACGGAGTTCGGTCAGGTGCTGTACCTTGTCAGCCGGGCGTGCGGTGGCCGAGCGCGCCAAACCGAGCTCGTCCGCAACACGCTCCACGCGTTGGTTGCTGTCCCCAGAAAGAATCTCAACGTCGAGACCCATTCCGTTTAGAGCGGCAACCGTCTCTCGCGCGCTGCTGCGAAGCCGGTCGTCGAATCGGAATGTCGCCATCCGCTGCCCGTTCATCGAAAGCACAACGGCCTCATTTCCGTGCTCGACATCCGGCTGCCGGCCAGTAGTTGCCCAATCCGAACGACCGAGCCTGTAAACGGCCTCGTGTGAGCGCGCTTCCACGCCCGCGCCCGGGTACTCGGAGACGGTCTCGAATGTGACGGTTGCAAGTTCTTCCGTTGCCGAAGCGAGGGCCTTCGAATAAGGATGTCGCGAGTGTGCCGCAATAGCGGCGGCGAGAGCGAGCTTACCGTCGCCGAGCTCGCTGAAGTCGAGAAGCTTCGGCTGTCCGAACGTCAGCGTACCGGTTTTGTCGAAAACGACTCTGCTTACTTCAGCAAGCCGTTCGAGCGCGCTGCCATCCTTCATAAGAATACCCGCCTCGAACAACCGTCGAGCAGCGACTACGTGGACCATCGGAACCGCGAGCCCCAGCGCGCAAGGACAGGTGATGATCAGAACCGCGATAGCGATCGTTATCGCGCGATGCGCGTCGCCGGAGACGATCATCCAGCCGATAAAGGTCAGAAACGATGTTAAATGGACTACCGGCGCGTAAAGGCGCGAGACCCGGTCGGCAATACGGCGATAGGCGGAACGGCCGGTTTCGGCGGCTTCCATCATGCGCATCATTTCCGCGAGGAAGGAATTTTCCGCCGTTGCCGTGGCGAGTATCGTCACAGATCCAGTCAAGTTGAGGAGCCCTGCCTGCAAGGTCGCGCCTTCGTTCAATGATTGCGGCGCGCTTTCGCCCGAGACTAGCGCGCAATCGAACTCGGAGCGCCCTTTCAGAATACGCGCATTTACCGGTACCCTTTCTCCGGCGGCGAGCAGTAACGTCATACCGGGCTCGATCTCGTCGAGCGGGAGATATAGCTGCGAACCGTCATCCCGCAACATTCGTGCACCGCGGGGAGAAAGCCTCGCCAGGCCGTAAACCGCTCTGCGAGCCCGTTCGCGCATCACATGATCGAGCGTCCGGCCGATCAAAAGGAAAAACAGAAGCGAGACAGCTGCGTCAAAATAGGCATGAGGCCCGTGGTGCACCGTTTCGTAAAGGCTCAAGCCAAAGGCGAGCAACACACCGATTGAGATCGGAACGTCCATATTGGTTCGGCCGTGCCGCAAGCTGACCCAGGCGGATTGGAAGAAGACCTGTCCGGAATAAGCTAGAACCGGAAGAGCGATAAGCGCGGATATCAAATGAAAGACGTCGCGCGTGTCGGGTTCTGCACCCGACCAAATCGACACCGAAAGCAGCATGATGTTGCTGGCGCCGAAGCCAGCGACAGCGAGGGATCGCAAAAGGCTATTTAAGGCTGGATCGTTGCGCTCATCGGCTAGAATGTCCTGAACGTGAGCGTCGTAACCAGAAGTCTTGAGCACGGCAAGAAACGGTGGCGGCACGGCACCACGCCAACAAATGGTGACGCGCTTGTTCGAGAGATTGACGCGAACATTTACGACGCCGTCGAGCTTGCCAAGCGTGCTCTCGATTGTCCGTACGCATGCCCCGCAGTGAATGCCCGGGACAGCAAGGTCGGTCTGGCGTAGGCCGTCGTCAACTAGCCGGCTGGCGAGAAGAAGCTCCTCGTCCGCTGTCTCCCCGCGAAGCAGCTCAGCGCCGGGTGCACAGCAACTCATGAAGCAACTCCACTTCCCTGGTCCCCCGCATCGCGCCCGATGCTATCAGCGGGACACGGCGACAGTTTCGGTTGGTCCTGACATCACTGCCCTGTAGGCATGCCAGGTACCATGACCAAGCAGCGGATAGACCACGATTAAGCCAACCATGGCGGTCGCAAGGCTCAGGACGAATAACGCGAGCACGATCGCGGCCCAGGTCAACATGGTTCGGAGATTGTTCCAGACGAGGGCCATACTGGTACCCATTGCTGTGAGCGAATCGACCTTTTCGTTTAGCAGCATCGGGATCGAGAAGGCACTGATCGCGAAAGAGAAAGCTGCGAATAGGCCGCCAACGGCGCTTCCCACGATCAGCATTGCGCATCCGACCTCCGTGGTGAACAGCATCGGAGCGATATGATTGAGGCCAGGGAATGGTAAGAGCCCGAAAAACAGCGCATAAATCAGAACTGCCGCTCGCATCCAGAGCATCATCAACAAACAAAGAAGCACGCCTGTAAACATGATCTGACTGCCGGACTTTGCCTTGACGAGAACCATATTTAGCAGCGTGACTGGCTCACCTGTCTCCAAGCGGCGACTCTTTTCGTAAAGCCCGACGGCAATGATCGGGCCCATCACCGTGAACCCTGCGAATGCCGGAAACAGAATGTAGTCCCAGCCAAGTACGAAAAGGCTGAAAACGATGGTGACGGAGATCAAAAAGACGGCAACGCCGTACACGACGCTGATCGCGATGTTCGTTCGGAAATCACGCCAACCCTCCGCAAGCCAGTTAAAGGCATCAGCCGGCGTGATCTGCCGCGTCCACCGATTTGGGATGGGAAGCGGAACCGATACTGGTGGGATGCTGGTCATATGCCTGCTCTCTAGTCTGCAAACGTCCTTGCTAGGGCGAACATGAAGATTGCGCCGCACTGAAGGCGCCATTCTGGGCGTCGCCTGACCGAGTGTGACTGACACAAGCGGACTGCGAAACCGTGGCCACATAGATTAGATGCGCGTTGGCGCCCAGAAGGACCGTCGCGCCGAAGCCGACCACGATCCAGATACCGAACTTTCTCCGCCGGCTCCCGTCGGGATTTCTCATTGGTCGGGCTGCCTCTTGTCTACGAGATAGAGCGTCAGTATCTTGCGATCGATGTAACTCAGCCGACCTTCCCAGGTTGGCATATGACCCTGTCGGCCACCCCAAACCGTAGTATATATCGTGCGTCGGTCGCCGCCATAAATCCAGAATTTGTCGGCCAGATTCGGCGCGCCAACTTCCGGATTGCCTTTGGCGTTCTCCCCGTGACAAGCCGCGCAGTTGGCGGCGAACAAATCTTTCCCGGCTTTGACACCCTCGGGGTTTAGGTCTTTCGATTCCGGATTTGAGAGCGAATATACGAAATCGACAATTCTTTCGATATCGGGCCTATTGAGCATCCCCTCCCGGCCGAACGCCGGCATCTGAGAACTGTGTGCATCCGGATGTGCCGAATTGATTCCCACACGAATAGTGTTGGCAATGTTCTCCGGACCTCCGCCCCATTGCCAGGATGGCGTGGTCAAGTTGGGGAAGCCCTTCCCTCCTTTGGCATCTGTGCCATGACAGACGGCGCAGTTGCTACCGAACAGCGGACGGCCGGTCTCTCGCACGATCTTCATCAATACAGGATCGGACAGAATCGTCGCGAAATCCTCAGTCTCTATCTTCTTTACCCAGCCACTGCGTGCAACTGCCGCCTGCTGCAGCGACTCCGCGACGACTTTTTGCTGATCTATCCCGAGGAGACCCTTCGTATAGCTCACTCCGAACGGCCAAGCCGGCATCAAGATCCAGTATCCGACCGAGAACAGGAACGCGAGCGACAGAAAGAAATAGACAGCACGCGGTACCGGCGTGTTCAATTCCTTGATGCCGTTCCACTCGTGTCCTGTCGTGAGATGGCCGCTATGTTCGTCGCGCTCCTCTACGTCCATGGTCGATCCTCCTGTCGAAGAATCGACTCGGCCGCCTGGTCGAACTGCTTCTTGTTCGAAGGCCAAAAGGTGTAGGCCAGTACGCCGGCGGAAAGGGCGATCAAATAGAAGAGCCCGAACGACTTGGAGAGTCCGACAAGAAAACCATGCTCAATACTCATGGCGTTTCTCCGATCTGGGCCTTCGCCTTGTAAGGCGCTTCGGTCAGTCGTCCTAGAATTTGCAAGTAGGCAACGAGAGCATCCATTTCCGTTAGCTGGTCCGCCCTGCCGTCGAAGAGTCGAATCGTCGTAGCCTTGCCATAGCGCTTGGCAACGCCCTCGGCCTGACGAGAGTCGGGCACAGCCTGACCATAGGCATCTGCCGCTGCATTTGCGATCATATCGTCGGTATAAGGTACGCCGACGGCGCGCTGCGCCTTTAGGTGCAGGCCCAGATCGTCGATGCGCAATTCTGTGCGAAGCAGCCAGCGATAGGCAGGCATCACCGAGACAGGCACGACGTCGCGGGGGTTGTCGAGATGAGCCACGTGCCACTCGTCAGAATATTTTTCGCCAATTCTCGCGAGATCGGGGCCGGTGCGCTTAGATCCCCAGAGCATCGGATGATCGTATTTGGATTCCACCGCGAGCGAGTAAGGTCCGTAACGATCGACTTCGTCACGCAGAGTGCGGATCATTTGCGAATGACAGGCGTAGCAGCCTTCCCTGACATAGATGTTGCGCCCGGCGAGCTCAAGCGGCGTATAGAGGCGCATATCGGGTACGTCCTCTACAGTTTGGTGAATGGTGAACAGCGGAGCGATCTCGACGAAACCGCCGATACTAGAGACGACAATGATGACGAGCATCAACCCTATCGCCTTGCGTTCAAGACGATAATGAAAGCCAAACATAGCCGCTTACTCCGCGGGTTGTACGTTGATTCCAGTCGGAAACATTGGCAATGGAGTATCTTCCGCTTTTTCCATTGCGGCCGCCGGCACCTTAACGGTCATCCAGACATTGTAGGCGCCGATACAGGCTCCAACGAGGAACAACAGTCCCCCAATAGCGCGCGCGATGTAATAGGGATGCATCGCGATCAGAGAGTCTATGAACGAATAGGCTAGCGTGCCGCTCTCCGTGTACGTGCGCCACATCAACCCCTGGATGATACCGGAATTCCACATCGCGAAGACGTAGACGGCAGTTCCCGATAACGCGAGCCAGAAATGCGCTTCGACGAGTTTTGCTGAATACATTCTCTCGCGCTTCCACAGCCAGGGTACCGAAGCGTAGATTGAGCCAAAAGTAATCATTGCGACCCATCCCAGGGCGCCGGCATGGACATGACCGATGGTCCAATCCGTATAGTGAGATAGCGAATTCACAGGCCTGATAGCCATGAAGGTGCCTTCAAACGTGGACAAACCGTAGAATACGGCGGCTACCATCATGAAGCGCAGTGTCGCGTCATCTCGGACTTTGTGCCAAGCGCCGTTTAGAGTCAGCAGGGCGTTGCTGGCAGAAGCCCATGAAGGCACCAGAAGCATCAGCGAGAACGTCATTCCGAGGGTCTGCACCCATTGCGGGAGCGCCGTATAATGCAAGTGGTGAGAGCCTGCCCACATGTAAAAGAAGGTAATCCCCCAGAAACTGATGATTGACAGGCGATACGAAAAGATCGGCCGACCTGCCCGAACCGGGAGATAATAGTACATCATGCCGAGAAAGCCGGACGTGAGGAAGAAAGCCACTGCGTTGTGGCCATACCACCATTGCGTCATCGCGTCCTGGACGCCCGAGAACAACGAATAGCTTTTGGCATGCCCGATCGATACCGGCACTGCGAGGTTGTTGACTATGTGAAGTATGGCCACGACCAGGATAAAGGCCATGTAATACCAGTTTGAGACGTAGATATGCGGCTCCTTCCGCCGCGCCAGCGTGCGCAGATAGATCAGAAAGTAAGTGACCCAAACGACTACGAGCAAGGCATCAGCATGCCATTCGGGCTCGGCATACTCTTTTGATTGCGTGACACCCATGAGATAGCCGGTCACGGCGATCAGGCAAAATAAATTGTATCCGACCAGTACGAACCATGGACTAAGCTGGTCGGCCAGCCGCGCCCGAGAGGTTCTCTGCAGCACGTAGAAGGACGTGGCGATGAGAGCGTTGCCGCCAAAGCCGAAAATGACCGACGTGGTATGAACGGGCCGAATTCTGCCGAAGCTTGACCATGCAGCATCGAATGTCAGATCCGGATCGACCAGGAGCCAAGCAACCCAGTCGCCAACGGCAAGCCCGAAGACGACCCATATCATTGACATAACGATGCCGACCTTGCTCGGATCATCATAATAGCGAGCCAAACGGTCGTTCGACGGTTCCGGCGCGTAGTATTCCGAACCAAGAAAAAAGACCATCAGAATCGCGGCTACGAATACCAGCACGCCATGAATTCCAAGAGGGTCGTCGCGGCCGAGTATTCCCATCGCCGCCCCAATGAACCCAAGGAAAATCAGCATCAGAAGCGCCAGCCGTCTTTCCTTCTTCGTCAGTTGCCTGATCACTGAGTCCTCCAACGGAAGCGCGACATGCTCGCCGACCTGTAGCTTGCCGAAATTCAACCTGGTCCAAAACATATATTCCATCTACATCTTATTTTCAAGCTTCGTTGTTGCCGTTTTTGGTAACAAACGCAGCTAAAATCGGGCAACCCTGCTTAAGGTATCCAGATCCACGATGGAGTCGCAGATATTTCGCAGCCGGCGGTCGATCATCATACTTCGGACTTCGCGGCCTATGGTCGTCAGTCGCATCTATGTCCGGGAACTGTAGCGGTCAGCCGATGGGTCATTCTGACTTGCTCGTTGGTGCGTCTCATTTCAACCGTTGGATCGAGTTGCTTGAGCTGCTGCCTGATTCGTTGACGTCCGGTTAAGCTAGTCACGCCTTGGGCTCAACTCAACCGATTTGAGATGGCCAATGGTCGAACGGCAATAGATCAGGTTGTAGCACCGTAGTTTTACCTACTCGGAAAGAAGAGCTTTTGCCGGGGCTTTACGATAGCTGCGCCTGCCATGCTTGGATCATGGCGAGATCGCGCCAATATCAGAAGCGGCTGTTCTCAAGGATAGGCAGTCAGGTACAAATTTTTGCGGCCGCCAGCGGCGTCGGCAGTTTTGCAATAAAGTCCGCGCTGCTTGGCCGCCCCTTCACAGCCCGGCAAGTCTTGGCCAAGGCGCAATACTGCCGGCAATTGCAAACACTAGGGCGCAATTTGTGTAGGGGCTCGACTCCGTTCGATCGGCCCTGCTGTGCTGAACCGGGCGCTTCGCGATCAAGAGAGAGCTAATGCGAGCAGCATGCCGACGGTAACGAGGGCTATGCCCGCGATCAACATTGGCAGCAGCGTGCTCGCGTTGTCGGCGATTCGCACTCGCTTAGGGGGAATGGCGGCTTGCTCCGCGGGTAACTGCTTGTCCGTCATCGTATTCTCCCTGTTTCGGTCGAAATTCGATCGTCTGGAGCCATCTGCCGGACGCAGCTTATCTCGATGCGCGACCTCGTAGGACCTCGCTCCAAATACGACCAAAAGAACAGACGATCTCTCTGAGACTCCAGGTAACGGTAGAGGGATCGGGGATCATGATCAGTCACGAAGATTATCCAGCCGCCCTGCTTTAGCCGGTCGACGATTCCTTCACGATGGCGAAACCACGACTGCTGCCGGATATCTGTCCCGTTTTCCTTGAAGTTTCGGGTCCCGCGCAACACAAAACTCCTGTATCGAATCCGCTCTTTCCCAACCCATTGAATAACCCTTGTATGGCATATAAGATGCATTGTAAATAGATTATTTCGAAAACCAAGGTAAGAACACCTGAGCGGTAATCTGATTTTCTCTCAATTTGGGAGTAGTCGTGCCGGCAAGCGACGGGCAACGGAAGCGGCTCGAAACTCACTGCTAACGGACGTAGCTATTGAACAACTACTGCAACCCTCCCGCTCCCGAAGGATGGAGCGACCAACGCTTAAGCTCGATGGCGACACATTCCCATGACAAGATTCATCATATTTCGCTGTCCGTTGACCGGCCTGAACGTACAGACCCATCTGGAAAGACAGGAAGACCGAGCTTCACCCAAGTACGATGCGATTTCTTGCCCCGCTTGCGCTGGCTTTCACTTGATAGACCCGCGCACCGGCCAATCCGTCCTCAAAGAAAAATAGCGGCACTCGCCGGATATTAGGTCAACAATTTTTTCCAAGAATCGTCCTAACGCTTCAATTTGCTGTGCAGTTAGGCCGTGGTTTCTGCTTAGGAATTATAGCAGACTCGCGACGAACGCCGCAGCTTCAGGAGCCCTCGCTGGAACTTGCCAATTACATGCAGAATTCAAAGGAACCTTGAATTGTTCCTCAACGTCAAGCCTAGAAGCTCGCCGAGAAGCTTAACATCGATAACGATGTCGCCACCGCTGAACTCGATTCAGTCATGAAAGGGCATGGCTGACTGAGTTTTCTGATCGCTATCGCACATCTCAATTTTCCTTGCGATGATGAATTTGAAGATATATATCCAATATATCTTCACTAACGAGTCAATCTATGTATCCTCAGGTCGGCCGGGACAACGAAGATGCAATAAGAGGTTCGGCTGAAGGAATCGCAAGCCGGGATGTCTTGGACGGGAGTTCAGATCTACCTAGCGAAAAGCAGCGTCCAAAACTATCAATCAAAGAGCTTGCGTTCAGATCGGTTGCTGCGCTTCGCGCTCATCCGCACGTGAGCAACGTCCTTACCCACATATCGAGCGCGAAGTGGGATAAGGTTGAGCAATCTCTTGCCACGATTCTGGATTTGACGACAACGAGCAGCAGTCTTTCGTTGCTCGAAGAAAACATCATTGATTTGATGTGCGCCGATCGCGGTGTCACCGGGAAACTCCTCAAACCGTACTTTCGTACCCTGCTGTATAAACTTGTCGAGCCCCACGAGGCAAAGCAGATCATCCGTCACACAGAAGTATTGTTTCTTGAACTCCAGTTGAAAGCGGAGCCCCCGCCGCAGCCAGCACCAGCGTCGAGCGAACAAGGAATGAAACCGTGTCTGATGCCAATCTCAACGAACGCGTGATCAACGTCGCCGATATTGATCCGAAATATCGTCACTCGGTCCTTTCTCGCCTCTTCGAGCACCTCGCTCCGGACCAATCGATGCAGATAGTCGTCGATCATAATCCGAAGCGCCTTCGGCTGCAGCTCGAAGCACGCCATGGTTCGCGGTGCGACTGGTCATACCTCGAGCAAGGGCCTGATGTTTGGCGTGTTCGGCTGCGAATGCTCGCTACCGAATGGGAGGCCAATGGGTAACCCGCTCCAAGCTTCCAGCACTGGCCGACGCCACGACCGCGGGTTACTGGCCCACCGAGAGTCTAGAAAATCCTCGAGGCTGCCGGATGATCGAATGTTCTGTACATTCACCTCGATGAGCGGACAAAACCGTAAAGATTTCGAGCGATACCATCCCCGGCGGAGCTTTCGAGGTCATCAGCGCCGAGCCTCGCTTTAGGGAATGCAAGGAGGCTTTGTACGATAAGATCGCGCCAGCCGGAATGGGGCCAGAGGCTGACGGAAACTATCCGCGGTTGCCGTCGAATAAGCTGCCAGCAAGAATGCCTAACGGAAATCACGCAGCGGGGCGTACGCCAAAATTGCCAAAATCTTTCGGCCGCAGCATCAGGTCGGCGAGCGTGTACTTGTCTAGAACCGCGCTAAACGCATCGAGCCCCTCATGCAGGACGCCGCGTAAACGACAGCTGTTCGTGATGATGCACTGATTGCCGTTGGTGAAGCACTCGACGAGCGCGAAATCAGGCTCGGTCGCACGTACGACGTCACCAAGTCTTATCTTGCGGGCCGGCATGGCCAACATCAACCCACCCGAACGACCACGTTGCGCCTTCAAAAAGCCCGCACGCGTCAAGGTATTCGTGACCTTCATGAGGTGTGCACGAGAGATATTGTAGACCTCGGATGCTTCCTCGATAGTTATCAGCCGGTCTTCGTGGACCGCAGCATACATCAGCAGCCGAAGCGCAAAGTCAGTAAAATTCGTAAGACGCATGAGCTGTCCTGGGCGGCGCCGGCGAAAAGGCCCGCATAAAACGGGTTGACGTTATGAAAGATATACACCTTGTAGATGTTTTACAAGTCGAAGGCAGGCACGATGCAGAATCACGCTTTTGCCGAGCCGACTATCGGGGCTGCCGGCGTGAACATTACTTCTTAATCGCCATTGCCGATCTCTCGTGCCGCAAGCCGAATCCCTTCCGAACAGTGTGTTCAGGGGGCAGGTTCGAAAGTGGCCAAAAGGCGCAAGGCCTGGCCCGACGCGGGCCCGCCCACGGTCTCCAATTTCCTTGAGCGGCTCTCCGTCGGCGCGCAGTATTATCGGACGTGCCCTTGCGGAGCTTATGTCATTTGGGAATGTTGCAGCCGGGGTAGAAAAAATGGCGCCACGCGCGGTCGCACTTTAGGTAGGGTTGCGGCCGCGAAGACGATGTGATTCGGACCGGTTACCCTTGTTGCCGAGACCGAAATAGAAATGGAAGCCGATCCTTTTAGCCCTCGTTCGGTTTTGGGCTAAAGAACTCAGCAAGCTTGTTGGGCACGCCGTTCCATAAATCGGCATCAGCCGGCGGCACACCCTTTGAAGCGAGATTCGGCCATTGCGCGGCGTATTTGAGGTTGAGTTCGAGCCAACGCGGCTCTGCCGCCGGATCCGTGTCCGGAAAGATCGCTTCGGCCGGGCACTCGGGCACGCATATCTGTGACGACATAGGTCATCATCAAGCCTCTCGGACGTACGAGCGCCCTCACCGCCCCTCTCCATGAGGTCCTCATCTTAATCGCTCTTGCGACAAAAGCAATATTTACTATATATCTTTCATCGATCGATGGCTGACACTAAAAAATTAACCTTTTTCATTAAATGCTCTGCATTTCAGGGGAATCGCCATGCGAGATGCACTCGCCCGCGCTCGGACCGTTTCGAACTCTACTTCGTTGACAACAACCGAACGCGAGCATTTGGCCAAGCTGGTCAAAGGCTCCGGGTCTGCCGCTCTGAACCTGCTCTATAAGAGAATTTCGGAGGATCCCGAACTTCTGGCGAAGGTGTCGGCTCCGCTTGATTCGATAGAGAGACGTCAAGTCGCACATCTATTGAAGCTGGTCGAGGACGCCGACGAGGCTGATTACCTTGAGCGGGTTGAACGCATCGGTAGCACTCATGTCCGAATCGGTCTGTCGCCGGAACGCTATGTTGCCGGCTATGCATCGATTCTCGGGACCCTTATTGAGAGAGCGGGCGGCCTTTTTGGTTGGTCGGGCAAGCGAACCGCTCTCATCTCCGCAGCCCTCGTCAGGATCTGCTTGGTGGACATGGCTCTTGTGCTTTCGGTATACGACCGTGGCGCTCAAGAAAAGATGGAGGAAGAGCGTCGCGCAATACGACAAGAAATAGCTCGAGACGCGGACGAACTTCTTGCAGCCGTCTTCGTCGAACTGTCAGCCGGAACGAAGGACTTGATGGGTTTGGCTTCCACGCTGAAAAAGGAAGCGCTTTCATCCGAGAACAGCTCGTCTTCCGCTCTGTCCGTGCTCGAAAAGGCACGTATACGGATTCAGAAGGCGGCTGAAACCTGCAAAAACTTTGGATTGTCGCTTGCTGCGATGAGTGACAGCGCGAAAGACATGGCCGACCGCGCTCGAAACACCATGCGGAAGGGCGCGGCGGCGAATGACGCCGTATTAGTGCTCGTCGAAAGCACGGCCGGAATTGAGACTATCGTCAGGCTCATAAACGAGATCGCGGAGCGTACCAACCTGCTTGCGCTGAATGCGACCATCGAAGCGGCTCGGGCCGGAGAGGCGGGGCGAGGTTTTTCCGTAGTAGCTCAAGAAGTAAAGTCGCTCGCAGCTCAGACGGCGAAAGCAACCGGCGACATCACGAATTATGTCGTGGCCATGCAAGAAGCTACGCGCGGCACGGCGTCTCAGATAGGTAGTATTGTCGAGGCCATAGAAGGCATGGAACGCTCTGTTGGCTCGATCGTCTCCGCGAGCGAGGCACAGACCGTAGAAGTTCAAGCCGCTATCAACGATACAGACAGTTCGATCGGCGCCTTCGATGTGCTAGCAAAGACCCTTGAGGCTAACGCCTCGTCGGCAACTTTAACACATTCAACCGCTGAAACCTTTACGCGGACCAGCGAAGAGATCGATCAGAGAACCGTTCGAGTTCATTCGGTGATCAAGAGCTTTTTTGCGAAGATTGCCTAGCCCCGATCGTTGTTACGCATAGCTTGAAATGACTCGCCGCTGTACGTCGCCATGGCACGCCTCCAATGTTACTCTACGCCGCTGCTCGCGTACTGCATGGCATCAGCCTATCAATGCAGCCAGGTTCCTCCATGGCTTTGCTTGGCCGAAACGGGGTCGGCAAAACGACGCTGCTAAATACCCTGATCGGATTCGCAACTATCCCCGCCGTCCGTGATCCAGCGCGATAGTCTCTTCACGATCATCCGATTCCGCGTGCATCCGCACCAAGCCCTATACGCCCAAGACCAACGGTAAGGCCGAGCGCTTTATCCAAACATCACTGCGTGAATGGGGCCTATGCTCGCCACTTCGTTTTCGGGGTGATCCAGTCGGGATTGACCTCGTTTGTCGCGGCGGCATCGCGAGCGTACAATCGATGGCAACCGGCCACTTCTTGTGGAACTGGCTGATTTCGTGGCTGGTGTCATGGATCGCTTTGGCGCCGGTGGTTCTTCTGGCCGCGCCGGCCATTCTGTCATTGCGCTTGCCCTGACGCGCGACGAATCTACCCTCTGAGGGGCAGTCAGCGCACGCAGCCGTCAGTCCCCAAAAAGTCGCAATTGCTCGCCATTCTGACGCTACTCAACTTGGAGTAGCGTGGATGGTCGGCAAAGACGAATCTAATAGAGAGTCTAAACGTATTCGAACGCCCGCCATCGACCTACAGCATCTTCGATACGCTGTGGCGGCAGCGGATCACGGAAGCTTCCGGCGTGCTGCGGATGCGCCGTTGCTTCGACAAGGCCCACATCGGACCAAAAGCTCCATGCGGCATTTTAAAGCGAAACTCAATCGTCCGCGAGATAGAATGAGATTCAAGTGGATGGCGGAACTCGAAACGGGGCGTTCAGCAATCTGCCGGCCTCCAGCGGTGCCGGCTGGAGGGTCGGCAATTGACGACAATGCCTGGGAGCGTTTCCTCCCTGACCACCGGGATATCGAGGAGATCCCAATTTTTTGGGCCAAGCATTACTTGCATCCTGCGGCCACTAATGACGAACCGATCGATATGAATCCGAAACGGGATAGGTCGAGCAGCCGGCAGTTTCCCCGATCGCGCAATATGCGGCGCCGAGATATCCTGTTGTTCTGGCTTCGGTCGACTCCCTTTCCTCCGAGGGATTGATACGCGAAGCTCACTCTCGCGCGAGGTCATGAGATGCGGCGTGTTGTCACGGGCCTGCGCAATGGACACAACGCGAGATCGCTTGACGCCGCGGCGCTGTCTCCATTGGGTTCGCGTATTCCACTTGTCTCGCTGATTCATGCATCGGCGGTCGCAGAGCATTTGAACTTTCGTCACGCCGCGTCCGCTTTGGGCGTGAGTCAATCCTCTGTCAGCATGCGGATCAAGCAGCTCGAACAGGATCTCGGCATTCTCCTGTTCGAGCGGCGCCATCGCGACGTCCGATTGACGGAAGCCGGACTGCATTTTCTCGACCACGTCGCCACCGGGATTGAGCACCTCGATCATGCCGTGAGAACGGCGGGTGCCATTGCACGTGGTGAGCAGGGACGGCTCCGTGTTGGCCTGCACTTATCAATCGCGGCTGGCTTTCTTGCCGAACTACTGGGTCAATTTCGTGAACTGCATCCGGCAGTCGATTTGCAGATCACTGAGCGGCGAGCGCGAGACACCATTCGAGAGGTTCGCGAGGCGCGGCTTGACGTAGCATTTGTCCTCGGCGTGCCGCCGGCTGGCGATTGCCATTCGAAACCGCTGTGGACGGAGGCTCTACTCGTCGCGCTCCCGGAGCACCATCCTCTGGCCGGAACGGAAAGTGTGATGTAGTCCGAGCTTGCCAGCGCAAACTTCCTTACTCGCTCCGGCGGCGCCGGGCCACAGGCGCATGACCATATCGTGCTACGCCTCGCCGGAAACTGGAACCAGCCTCACATCCAGCGCTTTGACGTCGCTCGCGACACCCTGATGTCGATGGTCGCCCAAGGCTATGGCATCGCGTTGACCAGTGAAGCTGCGGCACAAGTGTCTTTTCCTGGCGTCATATTCCGGCCCATTCTCGACGAGCCGGAACCGATCACCTTCAGCGCCCTCTGGTCGCCTCACAACCGCAGTCAGGCGCTGCAGAATCTTCTGGCGCTTGCGCAACGGAAATCTGAAGGCGCAAAATCACCGGGAATTCGATGACGCCAACCGCCGCGCCTTCGCAAAGACCCGATCTGTCGCCATAAACCGTTCCAGCATCGGCGCGATCAATTTGGTCGGTTCTATCGGTCCTGCGGCGCCAGCGATGGCGCCGAGCTTGAGCTTTGCCATGTTTACGTCGTCATCCTTTGTAAGGCTCGAGTACGAGGTCCCGGTTAACAATCACTCTCACTGGAAAACCTGGTCGGATGGTGAGTGTCGGCTGAATATTGAGATTGCGTCGAACCACTTTCTGGCCGGTTTGATTGAGGGAGTTCGCGGCACCGAAGCGAAGAGCCTGAAGAACGGTTGCATTAGATCCATTGTCCGCGCCGGATCCGAGCTCCGAACCTGCGCCCAGCAACGTCGATAGTGCGGCGGCCCCGAGCAATTCCTTCCAATGATTGTCGACCTCATCTTCAAGGCCTGAGTAGCCGCCCGCGTCCGCACCCTGTTGTCGTTCAAGAACGATTGAGCGGCCATTTGGCATGATCAACCGCGTCCACACTAACAGCACCCGCGATTGACCGAACGCCACTTGGCTATCATAAATCCCTATCAGCCTCGCTCCTTGCGGCACTAGCTTGACGCGGCCGGTAGGAGAATCAAAAACCGATTGGGTGACCTGGGCGGTAATTTGTCCAGGAAGATCTGATCTGATGCCCGTGATGAGCGCGGCTGGGATGACAGTCCCCGCTTGGACGACGAAGGGCGACGCGGGGCGCGAAAGTCTGTCTGGCGCTGTGGTCCGTCGATCGACCGGCGCGTTGACGAAGAGAAGTTTGCTGTCCTGCCCGTTCTGAGTGAAGGTTTCGTCAGAAGACGGCGCGGTCTTGGTCGTCGTTTCCTGTGATACGGCATGCGCTGACGCCACGGGCGCGGTAGTCGACGCGAATACCTTGCTCGTCCGAGCCGCTTCGGTTTCCTGATTGGCACGCTGTTGTTCTGCATCTATGCCGATCGGCGCTGATTGGCT